>NZ_RZQI01000265.1:5876-6783 GCF_003998335.1 Mesorhizobium sp. M7A.F.Ca.CA.002.05.1.1
GCGTCCTTCTCCCCGTCACTATATGGGGAGAAGTGCCCGGCAGGGCGATGAGGGGCAGCGCAGACCTGCAGCTGTTGGTGCGGTTGCACCGATCGCCAAGACCGCCTAACAGAAGGCTGAACAATCAACCTTCAGGTGCGAAATCCGCATGACCGGCCTTAAGCTTATCGCGCTAGACGACCAGGACCTGAGCATCGTTTCGGCTCATGTCCAGGATGCCGTGCTGAAAGTCAGCGACCTCGAATTCCTGCCTGCGGCCAAGCGTTTCCTGCTGACCATGAACCGTTTCGTCTGGGAAGCAAAATCCGGCCTGTTTCGCCAGCACAATGAGCGACGGCAGGCCGTGCTGCATTTCGACCGCGTGCTCGGCGCCAAGACCAGCGGCATCGACCGCGACAAGCCTGCGGAAGTCTTGTCGCTGCTGGCGATCAGCTTCATCGAGATCAGCAAGCCGGCCGGCATCGTCGAGCTGATCTTCTCGGGCGGCGGTGCGATCATGCTCGACGTCGAATGCATCGAGGCCCGCCTTGCCGACATCGGCGGGGCGTGGGAAGCCACCTCGCGCCCCATCCACAAGGCCTGAGCGTCCGATGGCCATCACGCTTCGTCAGTCCGACGCCGATTTCGAGCAGCGTTTCGCCGCCTTCCTGTTGACCAAGCGGGAAGTGTCCGCCGACGTCGATGCAGCGGTGGGCGCCATCATCGCGCGCGTGCGCGCCGAGGGCGACGCGGCGCTGATCGACTATTCACGGAAATTCGATCGCGCCGATCTGGCTGGACTGGGCATTGCCGTTTCGAAGGACGACATCGCCCAGGCCTACAAGGCCGCCGACCCAAAGACGATCGAGGCGCTGGAATTCGCGCGCGACCGCATCCGCTCGCATCATGAGCGGCAGCGACCAAAGGA
>NZ_RZQI01000266.1:0-6764 GCF_003998335.1 Mesorhizobium sp. M7A.F.Ca.CA.002.05.1.1
GGGTGTCAAAATACTCGACGGTGCGCGCGAGCCCTTGGCTCAAGCTGATTTTCGGCTCCCAGCCGAGATTGGCCTTGGCAAAAGAGATGTCCGGCTTGCGCTGCCTGGGATCGTCGACGGGCAGCGGCCGATGCACGATCTTCGATCGGGCGTTGGTGTAATCGACGACCAGCGTCGCCAGTTCCATGATGGTGAATTCGGCAGGGTTGCCGAGATTGACCGGGTGGGTGGGCGCGCTCGGCGCGTTCATCAGCCGGACAAAGCCCTCGATCAGATCGTCGGCATAGCAGAAGGAGCGCGTCTGCTGGCCGCTGCCATAGACGGTCAGGTCCTCGCCGCGCAGCGCCTGGACGATGAAGTTCGAAACCACACGCCCATCGTCGGGCTGCATGCGGCGCCCGTAGGTGTTGAAAATGCGGGCGACACGGATATCGAGGCCATAGGTTCTCGAATAATCGAAGAACAGGGTTTCGGCCGAGCGCTTGCCTTCATCGTAGCAGGAACGCGGTCCGTGCGTGTTGACGTTGCCGAAGTAGCTCTCGGGCTGTGGATGCACGAAGGGATCGCCATAGACTTCGGACGTAGAGGCCTGGAATATCTTGGCCTTGTTCTGTCGCGCGAGTTCCAGAAGGTTCAGCGATCCAAGCACGCTTGTCTTGAAGGTGTGGATCGGGTCTGCCTGGTAGTGCGGCGGAGAGGCGGGGCAGGCGAGATTGTAGATCTCGTCGCACTGAAGATCCGAAGGCAGTGCATCGACGATGTCGTGCTCGATACAGGTGAAGCTCGGATTACGCAGAAGGGTATTGAGATTGTATCTTTTGCCGGTGTGGAAATTGTCCAGCGCGACAACGTCGTATCCGTCCCGCAAAAGACGTTCGCACAGATGCGATCCTAAAAACCCCGCGCCTCCGGCGACAAGGGCGCGTCGTCGGCTTTGGTTGGCGCCCCTTTGGCTGCCGGATTCCAGTTTCAGAACCTTGACAAGCTTACCCATGCTTTCCTCGCACGCACCGCACACGCTACCGCCGGGGCCGGGACAAAGCATCGCCCGGCCACGTTCCTGAGAACGTGGCAAACCTCCGCGTCTGCGGAATCGCCATCACTGATGTGCGTTAATTGTTCTTTGGCTTTCGCGAAGCTGGTACGACTACACGACCTCCGTGCTGCCGCTCAGCATTCTCTGCGCCCCGAAAACGCGGTCACCCGCTCGGTGTCACCATCGCCGATTGCTCGCCCAAATTGCACATCCCAACATATCGAAAATATACCTGTGGAAATTATAGTCAACTAAATTAGTGATTTCTTAACCAAGTGCGCTCGCGGATGGTTAACATGAGGGGGCGACGGTCTCTCGGGCTGAAACACGGCGCATACGGAAAATCCTCTTTACTAATCAGCATATTGGCTCGATCGACGACAATGTATGACCGGACGCGGAAGCTGTCCCTTGAGGTAGAATCGAAACTTGACAGCAAGGACGACCGAGAATGAGCCGACAGCGATGTCAGCGCAGCGCGCGAAATACTCGGCTTAATTTTTGAGCGCATAGGTAGAACCTTGAATTGTTGCGCGGCCACGCCGCCAATCTGGTTGCGCTCGCACCCGCACGGCCCACCTCCAGGTGGCTGCCCGCAACTGGCCATCGCCTTTTGGCCGTCGGGGCGCTATTGGCAAGGTCACGATACGCCATGGTGATCTGAATGCGCTTTCTGTTTGTCCTGATCCTGCTCGTCGGCGCCGGCATCGGTGTCGTCTATCCCTGGGCGATGAGCAACTTCTCCGGCCATGAGATCGGCACCTGGCGGGTCTATGAGCAGGGCCGCTTCAAGCCGCTGACGGTGCCGCTCTCCGGCCGCGACGCGCCGGTGCGGGTGCTGGTCGACCTGACCGCAAGAGCAGAGCGCATCGTTTCGCAGCAGCGCACCGTCCTGACGCTGACCGCTGCAAGCAATGGCCGCACGGTGCTCGCCTCGACGCTGCAGTTCAACCATTCCGACAATCCTCGCCAGGCTAGCCCGCAACTGACCGACAAGATCTTTCGCGACGAGGCCGGCGTGATCGCGACCGTCAGCCCTGGCCCCTATATCTTCACCGTCGGACCGGGTGATGCCGACGACATACCAATGCGGGCGGTCGATCTCATCCTGCGCTCCGGCGCCGGCGAGATCGACAGCCGTGCACGGCCGGTCGGCTTCGCGCTGATGGCGATCGGCCTGATCGGATTCTTGCTGACTTTGCGCACTCGTGGCGGCCGGCCGGAAAATCCGAACTCGCAGCCGCCACCGCCGCGTTGGGGCAGGGGCTGATGCATGTCGCCCAAAAGTGTGCAGCGGTTTTGGGACAACGACATGCATAACGGCACAAAACCATGAACTACCGCCACGCCTATCATGCCGGGAATTTCGCTGACGTCGTCAAGCATGTCGTGCTGACGCGCTTGCTCGAGTATCTGAAGCAGAAGGATAAGGCGTTTCGGGTCGTCGACACCCATGCCGGCATCGGCCGCTACGACCTGTCGTCCGCCGAGGCGCAGAAGACGGGTGAGTGGCAAGGCGGCATCGGCAGGCTGATCGATGCCCCGTTCGCCGCTCCGGTGGCGGCGCTGCTCGCGCCTTATCTGGAGACAATACGGTCGCTCAACCCCGAGGGTGGCATCCAGAAGTACCCGGGCTCGCCGTTGATTGCGCGCCATCTCATGCGCAAGCAGGATCGGCTGACGGCGATCGAGCTGCACCCCAAGGATGCCGCAAGGCTGAGGACGTTCTTTGCCGGCGATTTCCAGGCCCGGATCATCGAGCTCGATGGCTGGCTGGCGCTCGGCGCGCATCTGCCGCCGAAGGAAAAGCGCGGCCTTGTCCTCATCGATCCGCCATTCGAGGAAGCGGGTGAGTTCGAACGCCTCGTCGACGGGCTCGCCAGGGCGCACAAGCGGTGGCCAGGCGGCATCTATGCGCTCTGGTATCCGATCAAGGACCGCAAGGCGATCATCGCTTTCCGCAAGGCGCTGAAGCAATCCGGCATCCCGAAGCTGCTCGACATCGAATTCGAGATCAGGCCGGCCTCTTCGGAACCCAGCCTCGACGGCAGTGGTCTGCTGGTCGTGAACCCGCCGTTCACGCTGGAGGGCGAGCTGCGGACGCTGCTGCCGGCCCTGCACAGGCTGCTTGCGGTGGGGCGGCCGGCGCACTGGTCGCTGGAATGGCTGGCCGGCGAGCAGGCTTGAGGCGGTCTCATCGACGACCCAGGGACCGCGTGCTCTTGGGTCTGGATATGAACGTGCCAGAGCCATTCCGGTGCGTGCAAATTCGGCTTTGGTCAAAAAGCGGTTTCAAACTGGGAAACCATTGTCAACGCAACCGCTTGACCGCCGCCGAGCGAATCCGCACAGTGCGCGCAATCGACCTTGAGAGGCTGCCATGACTCGCTTCGCCAAATCCGCCCTTGCCGCCCTGATTTCGCTCTTCACCCCGCTTGCTGCGCCTCTCGGTATCACCCAGACCGTGCAGGCCGCCGATCTTACGGTCTATTCCGATGAAGACAGCGGGGTCTGCGGTCAGCCCTGGGTACTGAACAAGATCACCAGCCGCTTTTCCTATCAGGTGCATCACGTGCCGCATCTGCCTGACGTGCAGATCACCGATTTCCGGCGCATCCACCAGCATCGCTATCTGGCGGCCAACGATACCTGGCCGATCGGTCGCCGTTATTGCGGCGCCACCGTCAGTCTGTCCGACGGCCGCGATCGCACCATCTGGTACCTGATCGAGGAAGGCCAGGGCTTTGCCTCGATCGGCGACAATGTCGAATTCTGTGTCTCGGGCTTCGACCGCTGGATGGTCTACAACGGCCGCTGCCGCATTCTGCGCTAGACCCGGTTTCCCCTTCCAATCTCTTTCGCGCCTGTGGCTTGATCGGCTGCAGGCGTTTTTTCGCGCCGCGTTGACAGCAGGTTCGATCCGTCGCATACAGGCGAGACAGACCTGTCTCAATACTAGGTAATCTCCATGACGCCATCGTCCGCTTCCGGCAAGCGCCAACACGTCGTTGACACGGCCTACGTGCTGTTCAAGCGCGCCGGCTTCCATGCCACCGGTATCGACCGGATCATCGCCGAAGCCGATGTGGCCAAGATGACGATGTATCGCCACTTTCCCAGCAAGGACGAACTGATCGTCGAGGTGCTCGACTATCGCGCTATGCGTTTCGACCGCCAACTCGACCGGCTCGCCCAGGAGGACGTTCCGCCGGAGCAGAAAATCGGAAAAATCTTCGACTGGCATGCACGCTGGTTCCGCAGCCCGGATTTCCATGGCTGTCTGTTCGCACATGCGCTGGCCGAGTTCGGCGATCCCGGGCACCCGATTTTCGAGGCCGTTGTCAGGCAGAAGAACGGCCTCAAGCGGCGCATGCAGTCTATCCTCGAAGAGATGATGCCGCACGGCCGCGCCGAGAGCGTGGCGGCGACGCTGCTTATGCTGATCGAAGGTGCGACCTTGCTGGCGCAGATGGGGCAGGCAGAAGCCGCCATTCGCGACTCCCGCAAGGCGGCCATGGGCATCGTCGCCGCCTCGCGCCGGCCGCAATGAGCCCGCTGGTCATCGGGCTCGCATTGTTTGCGGCGATCCTGCACGCAAGCTGGAACGCGTTCCTGCGCACGGGGGCCGACCGGTTGTGGACCGTTACCGTCATGAGCTTTTCAAGCACGGCGCTCGCCATCCCCTTCGCCTTCTTCCACGCCCTTCCGGCCGCGCCGGCCTGGTCCTATATCGTGCTCTCGGCCTGCCTGCAGGTTGGCTACACCTTGTTTCTCGTGGCCGCCTACAGATACGGCGAACTGGGGCAGGTCTATCCGATCGTTCGCGGCAGCGTGCCGCTGCTTGTCACGCTCGGCGGGTTCTTCCTGGCCAACCAGCAGCTCACTCTGCCGCAGACCGTCGGCGTCGCGCTGGTCGCTGGCGGCATCATGGGCCTTTCACTCGGACGGGGCAGGGCCGCCACGACATCGATATTCTATGCATTGGCAACGGGAGCGATCATCGCCGCCTATGCGACGGTCGATGCGCTCGGCGTTCGGGCGGCGGGAAATGCCGGCGCCTACACCGCATGGGTCCTGCTGATCTACGGCGCGTTGCTGCCGGCGGCCTTCGTCGCCTGCCGTGGCCGGCTCATTGTCGACCCGCGCGCGCCTGAAACCTGGAAGGCGCTCGGCGGAGGCCTGTTTGCACTTCTGGCCTACGGTGTCGTGGTCGCGGCCTTCGCGCTCGGACCAGCAGGTCCGATCACCGCGATCCGCGAAACCAGCGTCGTCTTCGCGGCCTTCATCGGACGCCTGTTCCTCGGCGAGATGCTGACGCCGCGGCGGGTCGGCGCCTGCGCTATCGTCGCGCTCGGCGCCATCTGCCTCGGCTATCAGTCGTGACGGAAATGCGGATCGCGAAGATTCTGGACGGCAGCCCGTCTCAGGACGGCGAGGGCTGCTGACGATTTTTGCCACCGGCATCGCGCTCAATCTTGGCAATCCGAAAATGCCGTTGTTCTACGTCGCGCTGTTGCCTAGCGGCGTAGGCGCATCGCTCAATGCTGCTCATCTTGGTGTGCTGATGATGGTGATCCTGGCTGTTGAAGCGGTGGTGATCGGCGTTCATATCATCCTCGCCGGCCGCGCCCGCAACCTGTTGCGCACGCCAAGGATCGTACGCCGGGTGACCGCGCGGCGGGCGGTGTGATGATAGGCGCCGGCGTTGCCGTTGTTGCCGCGCGCTGAGCGGATTGCCCAGTCGCCACGCTATTTCCTGCGCGGCATCGCCTGATCGATGATCTTGCGCAGGAATGCGGCGTGGCCGCGGAACGCGCGCCGTCCACTCGTGGTCGCCTTGACGCGCGTCTGCGGCCGGCGGCCGACGAACAGCTTTTCGATGTCGACATAACCGGCCCTGGCCAGCGTATCGAGATGCGCGCCGAGATTGCCGTCCGTGACGTCCACGATGGCCTTCAGCCCGGTGAAGTCCAGCGTTTGGCGCCTTTCCAGCATGTTCAGCGCGGCCATGATCCTGAGCCGAGTGCTCTGGTGGATGATTTCGTCGGCACTCATCGATTGGCTCCGGTGCAGCCAAGCCGGAGGCCACCGACAACCATGCCGCCGCCGTGGCGGACCGTCTTGGCAATCTCGAACGGCGACAGCGCCGTTTGTCCCTGTGCGATGGACATCGAAGTACTCCGGCCTTCTGTGCAGAATACTCTGCCATATAGAGTTGTCTGTCAATTCACGAGCAGTCGGGTCTGCGATCGCGCTTGACAAGGTGATGCATTGGCCGGCTGCCGCATTGCAGTATAGATCGTCCGCCTGCATGAGATGATCGCACCGCTGAGGCTGTGGTCATGATATTGGCGAACGAAGATCGACACGCAAAGCTGTTCGCTGATCTTCGGAGCTTCACGAGAAGAGCGCTCCCGCGGAGTGTGGAGAATGTCGGCGACACATTCTAGCCGATGGTCGAAGATCAGCAGTGAATTTCTGCGACGATCAGCACGATCATGTGCCGATCGTAACCGAAAGTTAAGTTGCGAAAATCAGTCTATTGCTTCGCTGGCTAGCAAGCCGCGAGTCAGATATGCATGAGCGCGCCGGGTCATTACGGCCGTCGGCACAACGGAAGGGGCATCGCATGGCTAAGCAGTCATCCAAAGCGCCGGCGTCGAAGGCACCGGCAAAGAAAGCACCCGCAAAAGCAGCGACGGCGAAGGTCGCAGCTGCAGTGAAGAAA
>NZ_RZQI01000267.1:0-6711 GCF_003998335.1 Mesorhizobium sp. M7A.F.Ca.CA.002.05.1.1
GAAGATCCTGGGCGCCGGGGGCCGCGCAGCCGCATCGATGTAGAGTGTCTGCCGCGACACCCGCCAGCGTCCGTCGAAATGAGCCTCGCCGCTGTTGGCGCCGGCCGGCGGCAGATGCGTTTCGGCAACCGGCCCGGCCAGTTGCTGCAGTGTCCGGTAGGTCGCCTGGAAATCGCTGTTGCGGATCTCATGGCGGTCGTGACCGAAAGGGCCGGTGCCGTTGGCGCGGTCCATGGCGCCGAGCTGGTGATGGGCGAGCAGCGCCAGGAACCGTTTTTCGTAGTCGTTCGTACCGGCGTCACCGAAAAACTGCGCGGTGGCGATCCGCGGCCCAGCTGTCTCGGCGGAGAGCGCGGGTCGCGCGCAAGCGCTCTGGCCTTGCAGGAGATCGCAGGCATTGCGGCCAGCGCCGGCACAGCCGGCAATGACAGCCAGCCCGAACAGAACGATGGCGATGGATGCGCGACCCTTCACCCGGGCGCTCCGGCCTTCAGGGCGCTCAATTGCGCGGGATCGCGCGGCGGCATGAAGCCCTGCGGGAAGACCTTGCAGACGGGAATGGCGAAGGTGGCGATCAACAGTTCGGCCTCGCCGCGCATTTTGCGTGGCGTTGTCTTGTCGTCGCGGATCGCTTTCGCCGAGGCGACCAGGGTGCCGTCGCAGTCGCAATGGTTGTGGCGGGCGATATAGCAGGCATCATGCGTCTGGCAGACCGCGTCGAGGCGGTCGGCCGGCCGGGCCGATAGATCGCCGGTGCGGGTGCCAGGGCCGCAATAATTGCCCAGGACGAAAGGCGAAGGCCGCGCCATGGCGTAGCGGATCGGCTTGGGCAGCTCGGCCTCCGGGACCTTCGTCCACGGGTTGGCGCAAGCGGAAACGAAAAGCAGCGGCAGGATGGCAAGAACGGCTCGCATGTCTATCCGCGCCAGCTTTCTAAGGGATCGTCTCTACGCGGCGGCTGCACGCCTGATGCCATTCTGGCCGGTTTTGTGGCAAGGAAAAGGCGGCACGGCTAAACAAATAGGCTCCGCTCCCGCTCCACCATCTTGGTGATGAAGCTGGCGACGATCTGGACGCGGCGCAGCGGCCTGACCGATTCGTGATAGACCAGCCAGTAGGCACGGCGGATCGGCGCGACCACATCGACGGATACCAATTCCGGCATCGAGCGGGCGACGAAGGTGTGCAGGATGCCGATGCCGGCGCCCGAGCGCACCGCCTCGGCCTGGCCGAGTGCGGAGGAGATGGCGAAACTGGTGCGCCAGTCGGCGCTGAATTCGCCCGCATAGTCGAGCGAGGGACTGACGATGAGGTCGGGTACGTAGCCGATCAGCGTGTGCTGGCCGAGCTCGGCGGCGGTTTTGGGCAAGCCATGCGCTTCAGCATAAGCGCACGAGGCAAACAGGCCGAGCGAGTAGTCGACCAGCTTTCCCGCCACCAGCCGGCCTTCTGTCGGCCGCTCGACGGTGATGGCGATGTCCGCCTCGCGGCGCGACAAGGAAAAGGAGCGCGGCACCGGCACAAGCTGGATCGTCAGCTCGCGGTGCAGGGCGGTCAGTTCGCCGAGGCGCTTGGCCAGGAAGGCGACACCAAAACCATCAGGCGCGCCGATGCGCACCGTGCCGGAAACGTCGTCGCCTTCGCCTGAAATGGTCGAGCGCGCGGCGATCATGTCGCCCTCCATGCGCTCGGCAATGTCGAGAAAACGCTCGCCGGCGGGCGTCAGCTCGCTGCCGGTGGTCAAGCGGCGAAACAGCTTTGTCCGCAGCGCTTCCTCGAGTGCGGCGATGCGGCGTGAGACGGTGGCGTGGTTGAGCTCCAGCCGTTTGGCGGCGCCAAGGATCTGGCCTGCGCGCGCCACGGCGAGGAAGATGCGGACGTCATCCCAGTTCATGGGGAGGGTCCAGATGACAATTATCGACGCTGCGTTCTGTGGTGGAACTCAATCTCTCAATCCGCACGGCAGCAATTGCATCCCACCATTTGCGGGAATTGATGCTCGCTCGTCAATCGTTATCTATTCTCCGCACAACGGTTGCGTTCTCACTCGCGTTGCCATCCGCCGGCCAAAGGCGGACAATGCAGCATCACAAACAGGGAGAGAAATCATGATTGACTATGGTCATTTCATTGGCGGCAAGCATGTCGCCGGGACCAGCGGCCGCAAGCAGGATGTCATGCAGCCGATGGACGGCTCCGTGCGCGGCACGGTGGCGTTGGCCTCGCAGGCGGAACTGCGCGCGGCGGTCGAGAATGCCAAGGCAGCGCAGCCGAAATGGGCCGCGACCAACCCGCAGCGCCGCGTACGCGTGCTGATGAAGTTTCTCGAACTGGTCGCGCGCGACTATGACGAACTGGCCGACATCCTGGCGCGCGAGCACGGCAAGACGATCGCCGACGCCAAGGGCGACATCCAGCGCGGCCTCGAAGTGGTCGAGGTCTGCATCGGCGCACCGCACATGATGAAGGGCGAATTCACCGACGGCGCCGGCCCCGGCATCGACGTCTATTCGATGCGCCAGCCGCTCGGCGTCGTCGCCGGCATCACGCCGTTCAACTTCCCGGCGATGATCCCGCTGTGGAAGATCGCGCCGGCCATCGCCTGCGGCAACGCCTTCATCCTGAAACCGTCGGAACGCGATCCCGGCGTGCCGATGCGTATCGCCGAACTGTTCCTCGAAGCCGGCCTGCCGGCAGGCATCCTCAACGTCGTCAATGGCGACAAGGACGTGGTCGACGCCATCCTCGACGATCCCGATATCAAGGCCATCGGCTTTGTCGGCTCGACGCCGATCGCCCATTACATCTATTCGCGCGGCACGGCCGCCGGCAAACGCGTGCAGTGCTTCGGCGGTGCCAAGAACCACATGATCATCATGCCCGATGCCGACATGGACCAGACCGTCGATGCGCTGATCGGTGCCGGCTACGGCTCGGCCGGCGAGCGCTGCATGGCGATCTCGGTCGCCGTCCCGGTCGGCAACGATACCGCCAACCGGCTGATGGAAAAGCTGATCCCGCGCGTCGAGAGCCTGAAGGTCGGTCCTTCGACGGACTCTTCCGCCGATTTCGGCCCGCTGGTGACGGCGCAGGCATTGGAACGGGTCAAGGGCTACGTGGATACCGGCGTCAAGGAAGGCGCCAAGCTGGTCGTCGACGGCCGCGGCTTCTCCATGCAGGGCTATGAAGACGGCTACTATATGGGTGGCTGCCTGTTCGACAACGTGACCGCGGACATGCGTATCTACAAGGAAGAGATCTTTGGGCCGGTGCTCTCTGTTGTGCGCGCCCCGACCTATGAGAGCGCGATCAAGCTCGCCAACGATCACGAGATGGGCAATGGCGTCGCCATCTTCACCCGTGACGGCGATGCCGCGCGCGACTTTGCAAGCCGTGTCCAGGTCGGCATGGTGGGCGTCAACGTGCCGATCCCGGTGCCGATCGCCTATTACACGTTCGGCGGCTGGAAGGCATCTTCGTTCGGCGATCTCAACCAGCACGGCCCGGACGCGTTCCGCTTCTACACCAAGACCAAGACGGTGACCTCGCGCTGGCCGTCCGGCATCAAGGATGGTGCCGAATTCGTCATCCCGACGATGAATTGACCGGACAACAAATTGATTTGGATTAAGGCCCGGGCGCTCGCGCCCGGGCGTTTTTTTGCAATCCGGCCGCGACCCTATCCGCTTGAACGCTAATGTGATGGAACCAAGTAGGCCTCTGCCGTCTTGGTCTGCAGTCCTGCCGCAAGGAGGTACGGCAGATCAAGCAACGGCGCTGGCGACAGCTTCGGGGACATCGTCTGGCGCAAGGAGGTGTCAGATGACCCGTCTTGTGGCAACGCTATTTTTCGTGGCAATTTCTGCGTTTCCCGCCGTCCCGGCGCTGGCGGCGCAATGCGCGGCCCGTGCGGATATGATCAAAGCGCTCGGCGAAAAATTCCACGAAAGCGAGGCGGCGCGCGGCCTGGTCAACCCGAGCCTGATTCTTGAGATATTCGTCTCCGACCAGGGCACCTGGACAATTCTTGCCACCGACACGCATGGTCAGAGCTGCGTCATCACGGCAGGCGAAGGCTGAGACGGTCCGTTGATGGCGGCGGCTGCCTTGCCCGGGACTTGACCCGAGCTTCGAGGAAGCGCCGGCGACGAAAGCGCACCGGATATAAAAGGACGTTCAGCGCGTGGCGGCCGTCTCCGCGTGGCCGCGCAGTAGCGCCATCAGGCGTTTGGCATCCTTGGCCGCGGCCTCCTCGTCGCCGGCAAGGATCGAGCGGATCAGCGCGACATGGTGCTCGGCGGATTCGGCAAGGCCGGTCTCGGCCTTGTAGCGGAACCAGAAGCGGCGGCTATGGGTCTGCAAGGGGGCGGCCAGACGGGCGGCGAAGGGATTGTCGGCAGCCAGCGCCAGCGCTTCGTCGAGTGCCTTGTCGGCCTGGATGAAGGCAAGCACATTACCCGAGATCACCGCCTTCTGCATGGCAAGCGCTGCTTCGTGAAACAGGTCGGCGGCTTCGCGGGTGACGAAGCGGGCGGCCGAGCGGGCGAGCACCACCTCGACGCCGCGACGCGCATCGAGGACGCGCAACCAGTCGCCGGGATGGAGCGGGGCGATGGCGATGCCGGCGCGCGGCCTGACGTCGAGCAGCCCTTCCCATGCCAGCCGCTGGATCGCTTCGCGCACCGGTGTCCTGCCAAGCCCGAGCCTGTCGATCAGAGCGCCCTCGGTGACGAAGCTTGCCGGGGCCAGTTCGAGCGTGACGATCATGTGCTCGAGCACATGGTAGGCCCTGGTCGCGGCCGGCTCTGCCGGGAGGCTTGCTGCCATGGATATCAAATGCGCTCTCCTGATATATCTTGAATATATCATAACGGAATCCGCATTGACAGCGGGTTTGTTAATAGATATACCGCTGATATATCAGATGGAGAGATGATCATGTGGACCGGAGTTTTCCCTGCCGTCACGACCAAATTCACCGCGGATGATCGTCTCGATCATGCCGAGATGGAGCGCTGCTTCAGCCTGCAGATGGAGGCCGGCTGCGACGGCATCATCGTCTGCGGATCGCTCGGCGAGGGGCCGATGCTGTCGCCCGACGAGAAGATCGAGGTGCTGAAGACCGCACAGAAGGTCGCCGGCAAGAAGCCGGTGCTGCTGACCGTCAACGAGGCCGGCACACGCGAGGCGGCCAGCATCGCCAAGCGCGCCGCCAAAGAAGGCGCCAATGGCCTCATGGTCGTGCCGAGCCCGATCTACCACACCAATGCGGAAGAGACGGTCGCGGCGCTGCGCGCGGTCGCGCAGGCGGGCGACCTGCCGGTCATGATCTACTCCAACCGGCTTGCCTACCGCGTCGACGTCACCGTCGACCAGATGGAGGAGCTAGCGTCGGACAAGCGCTTTGTCGCGATCAAGGAATCCTCCGACGACATCCGTCGTTCGACCGAGATCATCAATCGCCTGGGCACTCGCTACGACCTGTTCACCGGCGTCGACAATCTGGCCTTCGAGGCGCTCTCGGTCGGCGCCATCGGCTGGGTGGCGGGACTGGTCACAGCCTTCCCGCGCGAGACCGTCGCCATCTTCCAGCTGATGAAGCAGGGCCGCCGCGAGGAGGCGCTCGCCATCTACCGCTGGTTCCGGCCGCTGCTCGATCTCGATGTCTCGACTTACCTGGTCCAAAACATCAAGCTTGCCGAAGTGTTCGCGATCAACACAAATGACCGCGTTCGCATGCCGCGGCAGCCGCTGTCTGGCGAGCGCCGCAAGGCTGTCGAGAAGATCGTCAAGGATGCGCTCGCCGTGCGGCCGAAGCTGCCGCAGTTCTGAGCTGGTATGAAGCGAGCGGGGCGGAGACTGGGACATGCATGCAGGGGGTGACGTACAACGATGAATAGCGATGTTCCAATCGACATCGCCATCATCGGTGGCGGCATCATCGGCATCTGTGCCGCTGCGTCTCTCGCCGAGGCCGGACGCCGGGTCACCGTCTTCGACCGCACAGGCATTTGCGAGGAGACGAGCTCCGGCAACGCCGCCGCCTTTGCCTTTTCCGATGTGCTGCCGCTGGCCCACAAGGGCATGATCCGGCAGCTGCCGAAATGGCTGGCCGATCCGCTTGGCCCGCTCAGCATTCCGCCCGCCTATCTGCCGAAGCTTCTGCCCTGGCTGGTCCGCTTCTGGCGCGCCGGTGCGCTGGGAAAATACGAGGTGAGCCTTGCTGCTCAGGCGGGCATGATGAAGCTCGCCGAGGCGGAGTGGATGGGCCTGCTCGATCGCTCCGGCACGCGGTCGATGCTGCGCGAGGATGGCTCGCTCGAGCTCTATGAAAGCGAAGCCGAGTTCCAGGCCGGGCTGCCCGGCTGGGCGGCGCGTGAGCGTTTCGGCATCGGTTTCCGCCATGTCGAGGGCGAGGAGCTGGCCGCCTTGCAGCCGGGGCTGTCGCCGCGCTTCATCAAAGGCACGTTCGTGCCGGGATGGAAGACGGTCGCCGACCCGAAACTGCTGGGCAAGGCGGTGTGGGCCTACGCACAAAGCAAGGGTGCCCGCTTTGAGATGGCCCGGATCGGCCAAGTCGCGGCGGATCAGGATGGTGCGACGCTGACATTGGCAGACGGCACGACCAGACAGGCGCGACACCTCGTCGTCGCAGCAGGCGCATGGTCGCATCTGCTGGCGAAGCAACTCGGCGATCGCATTCCGCTGGAG
>NZ_RZQI01000268.1:0-6698 GCF_003998335.1 Mesorhizobium sp. M7A.F.Ca.CA.002.05.1.1
AGGTTGCGCAGATCGAGACGGCGGTCGCCGCCCTCGGCAAGGCCGGCAGCTCGGCGCCGGTCGATCTCGGTCCGCTCAACGAGAAACTGGCTGGCCTCGACGCGCTGGTGAAGTCGGCCGGCGAGGCTACGACGGCGCAGGAGGGCCGGCTGACAGCGCTGGAGCAGTCTGTGTCGCAGCTGTCCGGCAAGGTCGAGGCGGCGGCGGGGCAGCCGAAGGTTGCGCTTGCCATCGCGGCGTCGGCCTTGAAAGCGGCGCTCGAGCGTGGCGGGCCGTTTTCGGCCGAACTCGAAACCCTCGCGGCGATTTCGCCCGATGCGCCGCAGCTTGCGGCACTGCGCCCCTATGCTGAAAAGGGCGTTCCGACCCGCGCCGAGATCGCATCGCAGGCTGATGCCGCCGCCAATGCCATGGTCACTGCCGCGACGCCCGTCGATGAGAATGCCGGCTTCCTGCAGAATCTGATGTCGAGCGCCGAATCGCTGGTCAAGGTCAGGCCGATCGGCGCCGTCGAAGGCGCCGGCGCACCGGAAACCGTCGCGCGCATGGAGGCGGCGGTCAACCAGGGCGACTACGCGAAGGCACTCAGCGAGTATGAAACGCTGCCCGAGGCCGCCAAGGCCGCTGGCGCGGACTTTGTCGGCAAGCTGAAGGCACGCATCGAGGTCGAAACCCAGGTCGATGCGCTGATCTCGGGCGCGATGAAGGCATGAGGGCAACACAATGATCCGCCTGCTCGCCTTCCTCATCGTCGTTTTCGCGCTCGGGCTGGGCTTTGCCTGGCTGGCCGACCGGCCGGGCGACATGGTCGTCACTTTTAACGGCTATCAATACCAGGTCAGCCTGATGGTGGCGGCGGTGGCCGTCGTTGCCGTGGTCGCCGCGGTGATGATCCTGTGGTGGCTGCTCAAGTCGCTGTGGAACAGCCCCTACACCATCTCGCGCTATTTCCGTGTCCGCCGCCGCGATCGTGGCTATCAGGCGCTGTCGACCGGCATGATTGCCGCCGGCGCCGGTGATGGCGCGCTGGCCCGCAAGAAGACCAAGGAAGCCGCCAAGCTGATCCGTTCCGACCAGGAGCCGCTGATCCACCTGCTGGAAGCGCAGGCGTCGCTGCTCGAAGGCGATCATGAAGGCGCGCGACAGAAATTCGAGAGCATGCTCGACGATCCCGAAATGCGGCTGCTAGGCTTGCGCGGGCTTTATCTGGAAGCCGAACGGCTTGGCGACCGCAACGCCGCCAGGCATTATGCCGGCCGTGCCGCGGTGATGGCGCCGCAGCTGGCCTGGGCAGCGGAATCGACGCTGGAAGAGCTGACCGCGCGCGGCGACTGGGACGGCGCCCTGAAACTGGACGACGCGCAGAAATCGACACGGCAGATCGAACGCGATGCCGCCAACCGCCGCCGCGCCGTGCTGCTGACCGCCAAGGCGCAGGCGCTTGCCGACAGCGATCCCGCCGCCGCCAGGACTGCGGCGATCGAGGCCAACAAGCTGCGGCCGGACTTCGCGCCCGCCGCCGTTGCCGCGGCTGCCGCATTGTTCAAGCAGAACGATGTGCGCAAGGGCTCGAAGATACTCGAGGCAGCCTGGAAGGCCGAGCCGCATCCGGAAATCGCCGAGCTTTATACCCATGCAAGGCCGGGCGACGCGGTGCTCGACCGCCTCAACCGGGCGAAGAAGCTGCAGGAAATGAAGAAGAACCACGCCGAATCGTCGATGACGGTGGCGCGCGCCGCGCTCGACGCACAGGACTTCTCGACCGCCCGCCGCGAGGCCGAGGCGGCGATCCGGATGGACCGCCGCGAGGGCGCCTATCTGCTGCTCGCCGACATCGAGGAGGCCGAGACCGGCGATCAGGGCAAGGTGCGGCAGCTGCTGTCCAGGGCGGTGCGGGCGCCGCGCGATCCGGCCTGGGTCGCAGACGGCGTGGTATCGGAACGCTGGGCGCCGGTGTCGCCGATCACCGGCCGGCTCGACGCCTTCGAGTGGCGTGCGCCGATGGAGCGTCTCGGCCAGTTGATCGACAGCCATGACGACATGCCAGCCGGTGCGGCGCCGGTCATCGAAGCATTGGCAAAGCCCACGAGCGAAAAAGGGCCGATCGAGGTGATCGATGACGCCGGTGGCGAGACGTCGGCGGGCAAGCAAGCTGAAAGTCGCGAAGAAGATCATGTCAGGCCGATCACGGCAGCGGCCTTCGCCGCGGTGCCGGGCGATGCCGAGGGCGTCGATCCGGCCGAGGAGCTTGCGCGGTTGCCGGACGATCCCGGCGTCGATCCGGACGAGGAAGCGGAGAAATCGCCGCGCCGGTTTCGGTTGTTTTGAGTTGGGCAGGCCGTCAGGCCGTTGGGGTATGGATCTATGTTTGAACGCGTTCTGTCGTTTCTCAGGGATTTGCCGGCCGGCGCCGGCACTCGTGCCAGCACGGACGATCCGCGCATCGCCGCCTCGGCGCTGCTCTACCATGTGATGAATGCCGATGGCGTGCGCCAGGATGTCGAGTGGGAACGGTTCAAGGCGGTGCTGGCGGAGAGCTATTCGATCAGCGGCACGGAACTTGAGGCGCTTGCCGCCGCCGGCGAGCGGGCCGACAATGAGGCGATCGATCTCTATGCCTTCACCAGTGTCCTGAAGCGCCATCTCGATGCCGATGCGCGCAAGGCCTTCATCGGCCTGATGTGGGAAATCGTCTATGCCGACGGCGAGTTGCACGAGCTCGAGGACAACACCGTCTGGCGCGTCGCCGAGCTGATCGGCGTCGAACGCCATGATCGCGTCGAGGCGCGCCGCAAGGCAGCGGCGCACGCGCCCGGCGCCACCGGAACATCGAGCGACGAATAGGATTTTCGCCTTCCCATGCCGCGCCAAACGAGTTCGAAGCCAAAGATACTGATCGTGCTGCATCAGGAGAGTTCGAGCCCAGGGCGTGTCGGCCACATGTTGCTGGAAGAAGGGTTCGACCTCGATATCCGCCGGCCGCCGCTTGGCGACGCCTTGCCCGAAACACTGGACGGCCACGCCGGCACGGTGGTGTTCGGCGGTCCGATGAGCGCCAATGACGAGGACGAGTTCGTTCGCCGCGAGACCAACTGGCTGGAAATACCGCTGAGGGAGAACCGGCCATGTCTCGGCATCTGTCTCGGCGCACAGATGCTGGTCAACTATCTCGGCGGCAAGGTCGAAGGACACGGCGAAGGGCTGGTCGAGGTTGGCTGGTATCCCCTGAAAGCGACCGAAGCCGGCAAGCAACTGATGCACTGGCCGGAGATGGTCTATCAGTTCCACCGCGAGGGTTTCTCGCTGCCCAGGGACGCGACGCTGCTGGCGACGGCCGAGACCTATCCCAACCAGGCCTTCCGCTACGGCGACAATGCCTGGGGCATCCAGTTCCATGGCGAACTGACCAGGGTGATGATGCAGCGCTGGGTGGTGCGCGGCGCGCATCGCTTCGAATTGCCCGGTGCCCAGCCCGGCCGCGATCATCTCGGCGGCCGGCTGATCTGGGACATGCATCTCAAGCGCTGGCTGGACGAGTTCCTGCGGATGATTTTCGGCAAGCCGAGCAGATAGCTAATGCATGTCGCCCAAAAGCGACCTCGGTTTTGGGAAAACGACATGCATAAAACAAGACTTAAAGCGCGACGCGCTTTAAGGTTCGAGCACCGGCCGCAGGAAGCTGCGCTCGTAGCTGAGAATGCTGCGATTGCGTTTTTCCATTTCAAACACTTCCTGGCATTCCGGGTCGGCAGCCATACGCTTGCGATAGACCTCGTAGTCGGCAAGGCTCGGAAAGCTGAACATGGCAAAAGCGATATTGCTCGCCCCCTCGCTCGGAAGGAAATAGCCGTGATGGTTTCCGCCGAGGCGGTTGACCAGAGCTATCCAGCGACGGCCATAAACTTCGAACTCGGCAAGCTTGTAGGGGTCGATGACATATTTCAGGTAGCAAGTGATCATGAGAGCTCCTGTGGCATGGGCGAGGCATGTCGGCTGTCAAACGTAGGAAGATCAGTTGCGTCCGTCGAGATGGCGCACCTTGCGCAGTTGCGGGAACAGCACCATCCACAGGCCCGCTACGGCGATGGCGCCGATGCCGCCGATCACCACGGCCGGCACCGTGCCGATCAGCGCGGCCATCGTGCCGGCGCGGAATTCGCCGACCTCGTTGGAGGCGCCGACAAAGACCTGGTTGACGGCGTTGACGCGGCCGCGCACATGGTCGGGCGTCCACAGCTGAATTAGCGTTTCCCTGATGTAGACGCTGAACATATCGGTGGCGCCAAGGAAGACCAGCGCCACGATCGACAGCCAGGTGATGGTGGAAAGGCCGAACAGCACGGTGAAGGCGCCGAACGAGGCGGCGGCGACCAGCATGATCATGCCCGCGTGGTTGCGAAGCGGATGCCCGGCCAGCCAGATGGCGACGCAAATGGCGCCGATGCTGGGCGCCGAGCGCAGCAGGCCGAGGCCCCAGGGGCCGAGCTGGAGGATGTCGCGCGCATAGACCGGCAGCAGCGCCGAGGCGCCGGACAGGAGCACGGCGAACAGATCGAGCGAGATGGCGCCGAGCACGATCTTCTCGCTCCAGATGTAGCTGAACCCGCCGAGCAGGTGCTGCATCGTCGGCTTTTCCGACTCGGTCCGCTGCGACGGCTTCGGAATGGTGAAGATCAGCAGCCCGGACACGAGCATCAGGACGGCGGCGGTTCCGTAGGCCGCTTCCGGCGACACGCCGTAGAGCAGGCCGCCGGCGACCGGGCCGACGATGGTCGCCGTCTGCCAGGCCGATGAATTCCAGGCGATGGCGTTGGCGAAATCCTGAGGCGGCACCAGATTGGCGAACAGCGAGGCGGAGGCCGGACCGAAAAAGGCGCGGGCGACGCCGAACATGGCAAGCACGCAGAAGATCGGCAGCGGCCCGCTGATGCCGCGCAGCGTCAGGAACAGCAGCGCCAGCGCGCACATCGCCTCCACCACGACCGCCAGCGCCATGATCAGGCGGCGGCCGAAGCGATCAGCGACGACGCCGGTGACCAGCACCAGAAGCAGCGACGGCAGGAACTGGACGATGCCGACAAGGCCGAGATCGAGCGGGTCGCGGGTCAAATCGTACATCTGCCAGCCGACCGCGACGGACACGATCATGGTGGCGAATGTGGTGAGGAAACGCGCCGCCCAATAGCTCAGGAAGGAGCGGTGGCGGAACGCGGCATAGCGCTGGTCCGGCGATATCTGTTCTGCTGTCATGATTTAAGAGGCCCCGTTCGAATGGCATCAGCTGGCGGGGCACTTCCACGATGGGCGCTGGTCCGGCTGGCGGAACTTTTAGCTCAGTTCGCAGCGGATATGCGTCAAAATCAGTGCTGGATCAAGGAATTTTCAGCCTAAAGCGCGTCGCGACTTTTGAGCGAGATGCATTAGCGCTACTGCGTCATGAGTTTCTGGCCGAACGGAGCAATCGTTGACGTTGGCGCTGCCCCTCACTGTCCTGCCGGACATCCTATAGTGACGGGGAGAGAGGGGCGGGCGGCGACGCCGGCATTTCTCCCGCAACGCTGGAGATTGGCGAAATCGCCGATGACAGCACCCCTCTCCCCGTCACTATACGGGGAGAGGATGCCGGCAGGCAGGTGAGGGGCGGCGCAGACGCTGGCCATTACGAACGGTCGCTGTGACGCTGTAGGATTATCCGGGTGGATCCTGGCGTCACGAGCCTGGAATCTTCGAAGACTGTTCCTCTTGCGCGCCAACGATCTCCCTATATTCCCGCACTTCGCCATCGAGCCCGCGCAGCCGCCAGCTCTCCCCCTGCCTGCCCTCGACATGACAGGGCCCGATCGGCACCTTGCCGCCGCCTTCCGGCAGGTCGAGCACATAGACGGGGTTGCAGATGCCCGACAGCCGCGCCCGCAGCGCTTCGGTCAGCGCCTGTCCCTGCGCGATCGTCGTGCGCCGGTGCGCCATGCCGCGCGCGAGGTCGCCATGGTGCAGGTAATAGGGTTTGACGCCGAGGCGGTACATCAGCTCGCGGCAGAGCTCCTCCAGCGCCTCGATGCTGTCGTTGACGCCTTTGAGCAGAACGCTCTGGTTGAGCAGCACGAACCCGGCTCGCCGAAGCGTGCGGCAGGCCACCTCGGTAGCGCCGGTGATTTCACGCGCGTGATTGAAATGGGTGACGACGGTGACCATCAGCCGGCCCTGCAGCGTCGCGACGAGCCCTGATGTAATGCGCGACGGCAGCACCACCGGCACGCGCGTATGGATGCGCAGCAGCCGCACATGGGGGATCGCTTCGATGCGCGCGGAGATTTCGGCCAGTGCCTTGTCGGGCAGCGACAGCGGATCGCCGCCGGTCAGGATCACCTCACGGATTTCGGGATGCTCGGCGATATAGGCCAGCGCCGGCTCCAGCGCCTCGTGCGTATAGCCACGACCGATCGAGGTCAGCGATTCCTTGCGGAAGCAGAACCGGCAATAGACCGCGCATTGATAGGTCGGGAACAGCAGCACCCGGTCGGCATGACGGTGCGTCAATCGCGGCACCGGGCTGAAGTCATGATCGGCGATCGGATCGTCGAGCTCGCCCTCCGCTTCCTCAAGTTCCTGCGGAGACGGGATGACCTGCGCCCGGATCGGATCGGCCGGGTCGCTCCAGTCGATCAGGTCGAGATAGGCTTTGGGCGCGCGCACCTTGT
>NZ_RZQI01000269.1:0-6692 GCF_003998335.1 Mesorhizobium sp. M7A.F.Ca.CA.002.05.1.1
CTCGTCGCCTACATGAAGCTGCCGCCCTTCATCGTGACGCTTGGCACCTGGAACATCGTCATGGCCACGAACTTCATCTATTCGGCCAACGAGACGATCCGCGACACCGACGTCGACACCCAGGCGCCGCTCCTGCATCTCTTTGCCATCAGCTTCAAGGTCGGCACGGCGGTGCTGACGCTCGGCGTCATTGCCACGGTCGTGCTCGTGATGATCCTCTGGTACGTGCTCAATCACACGGCATGGGGTCGCCATGTCTACGCCGTTGGCGATGATCAGGAGGCGGCGAAGCTGTCGGGCATCCAGACCAAGAAGGTGCTGATGACGGTCTACACCCTTGCCGGGCTGATCGCCGCTTTCGCTGCCTGGGTCTCTATCGGTCGCAACGGCTCGATCTCGCCGTCGGCTGCCGTCACCGACTACAATCTCCAGGCGATCACCGCGACGGTGATCGGCGGTATTTCCCTGTTCGGCGGACGCGGCTCGATCCTGGGCACGCTGTTCGGCGCGATGATCGTCGGCGTCGTCTCCATGGGCCTCAACATGCTGGGCGCCGATCCGCAATGGAAGGTGCTGCTCACCGGTGTGCTGATCATCGGCGCCGTGGCGGTCGACCAATGGATCAGAAAGGTTTCGGCATGACCATGACCCAGGAACCCATTCTCACCGCGCGTGGCCTAGTCAAGCGCTACGGCCGCGTCACCGCCCTCGACAACGCCGACTTCGACCTCTACCCCGGCGAAATCCTTGCTGTCATCGGTGACAATGGCGCCGGCAAATCGTCGCTCATCAAGGCGATTTCCGGCGCTGCCGCGCCCGATGAAGGCGAGATCCGGCTCGAAGGAAAACCCGTCTCCTTCAAATCGCCGATGGAGGCCCGCGAAGCCGGCATCGAGACCGTCTACCAGAACCTGGCGCTGTCGCCGGCGCTGTCGATCGCCGACAACATGTTCCTTGGCCGCGAAATCCGTAAACCGGGTTTTCTGGGCGATTGGCTTCGCATGCTCGATCGCCCGGCGATGGAAAAGCGCGCCCGCGACAAGCTTACCGAACTTGGCCTGATGACCATCCAGAACATCAGCCAGGCTGTGGAGACGCTCTCGGGCGGCCAAAGGCAGGGCGTTGCCGTGGCGCGTGCGGCCGCCTTTGGCAGTCGTGTGGTGATCATGGACGAGCCGACAGCCGCCCTTGGCGTCAAGGAAAGCCGCCGCGTGCTCGAGCTGATCCTCGACGTCAAGAAGCGCGGCCTCCCGATCGTGCTGATCTCGCACAACATGCCGCATGTCTTCGAAGTGGCCGATCGCATTCACATCCATCGGCTGGGCCGTCGCCTCGCCGTCATCGACCCCAAGCAATATACGATGTCCGACGCCGTCGCCTTCATGACAGGAGCCAAGGCCCCGCCGGAGGCGGCGCTGGCGGCTTGATACATGTCGCCCAAGTGGCTGGCGCATGGCGACACGGCAAGCACGGAACAGGGATTTGAAGCGCGGCGCGCGGGCCGTCTTGGCGCGTCACACTTCAGAATTGCCAAATTGCCGCAGGGGGCAAGCCGGATCGAACCTGTTTAAATCGATTGAATAGTTGGCGGTATCAGCTAGCATGGGCTGGGAGGAGCGATGAAAGCCGGTATGATCATGGCAACCGCACGAGAGGCATCATGACGAGCGCGATGACATCCGAACCCCTTCCGCCACTGCTCGAAAATCCTGACCCAAAGACGCTCGCACGTGAAGTCTTGGTTGCCCTCAAATACAGGGTCGGCAAGGACACCACCGTTGCGACCCAGTACGACTGGCTAACCGCCTCGATCAAGGTCGTGCGCGACCGGATCGTCGATCACTGGATGCAGGCGACGAGAGAGGCTTACGACCAGAAGGAAAAGCGCGTCTATTATCTGTCGCTGGAATTCCTCATCGGCCGCCTGATGCGCGATGCTTTCTCCAATCTGGGCCTGATGGACAACATGCGCGAGGCGCTGTCGTCGTTGGGTGTCGACCTCGACTTGATTGCAGCACTCGAGCCCGATGCGGCGCTCGGCAATGGCGGTCTCGGGCGGCTCGCGGCCTGCTTCATGGAAAGCATGGCGACCGTCGACATTCCCGCGCATGGCTACGGCATTCGCTATGCCAATGGCATGTTCCGGCAGGAGATTCACGACGGCTGGCAGGTCGAACTGCCAGAGACCTGGCTTGATCACGGTAACCCGTGGGAATTCGAACGTCGCGAACGCTCCTTCGAGGTTGGTTTCGGCGGTTCGGTGGAATCGATCACCTCCAAGGACGGCCGCCTCGAACGCCATGTCTGGAAGCCGACCGAGCATGTGCTGGCCGTCGCCTATGACACGCCCGTCGTCGGCTGGCGGGCCAATCGCGTCAACACGCTGCGGCTCTGGTCGGGCATGCCGATCGATCCGATCCTGCTCGACAAATTCAATGCCGGCGACCACATCGGCGCGCTCGCCGAAAGCAACAAGGCCGATGCCTTGTCGCGCGTGCTCTATCCCGCCGATTCCCACAAGGCCGGGCAGGAACTGCGGCTCCGGCAGGAGTATTTCTTCTCCACCGCCTCGCTGCAGGACATCGTGCAGCGTCATCTGAGCCAATATGGCGACCTGAAGTCGCTGCCCGACAAGGCTGCGATCCACCTGAACGACACCCATCCGGCCATCGCCGTGCCGGAGTTGATGCGCCTGTTGATGGACGTCCACGGCATGGACTTCGACCAGGCCTGGGATATCACCCAGCGCACCTTCGGCTACACCAACCACACACTGCTGCCCGAGGCGCTGGAAAGCTGGCCGGTGCCGCTGTTCGAGCGGCTTTTGCCGCGCCACATGCAGATTGTCTATGCCATCAACGCTGAAGTGCTTCTGGAGGCGCGTGCTTCCAACCAGTTCTCGGACGAGCAGATTGGCCGCATCTCGCTGATCCAGGAAAATGGCGATCGCCGGGTGCGCATGGGCAATCTGGCCTTTGTCGGCTCGCATTCCATCAACGGCGTTTCGGCTCTTCACACCGACCTGATGAAGGAGACGGTGTTCGCCGACCTGCACAAGCTCTATCCCGATCGCATCAACAACAAGACCAACGGCATCACGCCGCGGCGCTGGCTGATCCAATGCAATCCCGGACTGACGTCGCTCGCCCGCGAGGCGATCGGCGACCGTTTTCTCGATGACATCGACGCCATCAAGGATCTCGACGGTTTCGCCGGCGATGCCGCCTTTCGCGACAAGTTCGCCGCCGTCAAGCGCGCCAACAAGGCGCGATTGGCCAACCTCGTCGCCGACGGGCTCGGCATCAAGGTCGATCCTTCGGCGCTTTTCGACATCCAGATCAAACGCATCCACGAATACAAGCGCCAGCTTCTGAACATTCTCGAGGCGATCGCGCTCTATGACCAGATCCGCTCGCACCCCGAGCGCGACTGGATGCCGCGCGTGAAATTCTTCGGCGGCAAGGCGGCGCCCAGCTACCACAATGCCAAGCTGATCATCAAACTCGCCAACGATGTCGCAAAAGTCATCAACCGCGATCCGGCCGTGCGCGGTCTGCTTAAGGTGGTGTTCCTGCCGAATTACAATGTCAGCCTGGCCGAGATCATGATGCCGGCTGCCGACCTTTCCGAGCAGATCTCGACCGCCGGCATGGAAGCGTCGGGCACCGGCAACATGAAGTTCGCGCTCAACGGCGCGCTGACCATCGGCACGCTCGACGGTGCCAATGTCGAGATCAAGGAATGCGTCGGCGACGACAACATCTTCATCTTCGGCCTGACCACCGCCGAGGTCGCCGAGCGGCGCAACAACGGTTACGACCCTCGCGCCGTCATCGAGGGATCATCTGAGCTGGCGCAAGCGGTCGCTGCCGTCTCGTCGGGCGTCTTCTCGCCGGACGATCCGGAGCGTTACCGCGACCTCGTCAACGGCCTCTACAACAGCGACTGGTTCATGGTCGCCGCCGATTTCGATGCCTATGCTACCGCCCAGCGCGAGGTCGATGCGGTCTGGCGCAACAGTCCCGACTGGTACGCCAGGGCAATCCGCAATGTGGCGCGTGTCGGCTGGTTCTCCTCCGATCGCACGATCCGCCAATATGCGAAAGAAATCTGGAACGTGCCTGCCTGATGTGATTGCATGAGGCCGCAAACAATGTGGTCCCGGTGGTGTGAACTTGAAAGTCGGATCACACCACTAGAAACAAACACTCGGTGCCTGGGGAGGGACACTGCCTGATGAAGAAGCCGCGCGCGACCGCTGCGACAAGCGGGCCGGACGGACTGGCGGCAGCCAGCGATGTTGCGGCGATTGTTGCCGGCACGCATGGCGATCCGTTTGCCGTTCTCGGTGTTCAGGAGGCTGGGAAGGGTTTTGTGGCCCGCTGCTTTGTTCCGAATGCCGAATTCGTCACTGCCTATACGCTGACCGGCATCATCGCGGGTGAATTGTCCAGGCGCGACGATGGCGGCTTTTTCGAAGGCAAGCTCTCGATCAAGAAGCGGCAGCCGCTTCGCTATCACGCGCGCAATGCCGGCGGCGACTGGTGGCTGACCGATCCCTATTCGTTCGGTCCGGTGCTCGGGCCGATGGACGACTACTACATCGCCGAGGGATCGCATCTCAGGCTGTTCGACAAGCTCGGCGCCCATGTCATCGAGCACGAAGGCGCCACGGGCGTGCATTTCGCCGTCTGGGCTCCCAATGCGCGGCGTGTCTCTGTGGTCGGCGATTTCAACGAATGGGACGGCCGCCGGCACTCGATGCGGGATCGCCGCGACACCGGCATCTGGGAGGTGTTCATTCCCGATATCGGTGCCGGCCGGCCCTACAAATACGAGATCATCGGCCCCGACGGCGTCAGGCTGCCGCTGAAGGCCGATCCGTTCGCCTTCAAGTCCGAACTGCGTCCGGCCACCGCTTCGGTCGTGGCCGTGCCGCCGGCGCATGAGTGGGGCGACGAGGCGCATCGCAATTTCTGGCGCAATGCCGATCACCGGCGCGAAGCCATTTCGATCTACGAGGTCCATGCCGGCTCCTGGCAGCTTCGCGACGACGGTACGTTCCTGTCATGGGACGAACTGGCCGACCGGCTGATCCCCTATGTGGTCGAGACCGGCTTCACCCATATCGAATTCATGCCGATCTCCGAACACCCGTATGACCCGTCCTGGGGCTACCAGACGACCGGCCTCTACGCGCCATCGGCCCGCTTTGGCGATCCGGACGGCTTTGCCCGCTTCGTCGACGGCGCCCACCGTGCCGGCGTCGGCGTTATTCTCGACTGGGTGCCCGCGCATTTCCCGGTCGATGAGCACGGCCTGGCCAATTTCGATGGCACCGCGCTCTATGAACATGCCGATCCGCGCAAGGGGTTTCATCCCGACTGGAACACCGCGATCTACAATTTCGGCCGCCGCGAGGTGGTGTCGTTCCTGGTCAACAATGCGTTGTTCTGGGCCGAGAAATACCATGTCGACGGACTTCGCGTCGATGCGGTCGCCTCGATGCTGTACCTCGACTATTCGCGCAAGGCCGGCGAATGGATCCCCAACGAGAAAGGCGGCCGCGAGAATCTCGAGGCGGTCAGCTTCCTGCAGAAGATGAACAAGGAGGTCTACGGCCACCATCCGGGCGTGATGACCATCGCCGAGGAATCGACCTCTTGGCCGAAGGTCTCGGCACCGGTGCATGAAGGCGGGTTGGGCTTCGGCTTCAAGTGGAATATGGGCTTCATGCACGACACGCTGGAGTATTTCTCCAAGGAACCGATCTTCCGAAAACACCACCACAACGACCTCACCTTCGGCCTGACCTACGCCTTTTCGGAGAATTTCGTGCTGCCGCTCTCGCACGACGAGGTTGTGCACGGCAAAGGCACGCTGCTTGGCAAGATGGCCGGCGACGACTGGCAGAAGTTTGCGACGCTGCGCGCCTACTACGCTTTCATGTGGGGCTATCCCGGCAAGAAGCTGCTTTTCATGGGGCAGGAGTTCGCGCAGCGCCGCGAATGGAGCGAGGCGCGCGCGCTCGACTGGAACCTGCTTGAATTCCGGCCGCATCGCGGCGTCTGGCAGACGGTGCGCGATCTCAACTATCTCTACCGTTCGCGCCCGGCACTGCATGGCCGTGATTGTGAGCCGGAAGGGTTTTCCTGGCTGATCGTCGATGACAGCCAGAATTCGGTTTTTGCCTGGCTGCGCAGCGCACCGGGCGGCAGCCCGGTGGCCGTCATTTCCAATTTCACGCCGGTGCCGCGTGACAATTATCGCGTGCCGTTGCCGAAATCAGGCAAATGGCGCGAGATCATCAACACCGACGCTTCGGAATATGGCGGTTCCGGCAAGGGCAATGGCGGCATGGTCGAGGCGCGGGCGGAGGGAGGAAACATCTCAGCGACGATGCTTTTGCCGCCGCTGTCGACGATCATGCTTGAACTCGTTGCCGACTGAGCCATGTCGATATCGAGTAACTTGGGAGGGTAGAAATGGCAGACTTGAAACGGACCCAGCCGCTGGCGCGCGATGCCATGGCCTATGTATTGGCCGGCGGCCGTGGGAGCCGCCTCAAGGAACTGACCGATCGGCGTGCCAAGCCGGCCGTCTATTTCGGCGGCAAGACGCGCATCATCGATTTCGCGCTCTCCAACGCGCTTAACTCCGGCATTCGACGCCTCGGCGTCGCCACCCAGTAC
>NZ_RZQI01000270.1:0-6689 GCF_003998335.1 Mesorhizobium sp. M7A.F.Ca.CA.002.05.1.1
ACCGTGATTTCGATGACGCGCGGCAGTCCGGTGGCCCGGGCGCGCTTCAACGCGTCCGCGAGAGCGTCGATGTCGGCAAGCCGTTCGGCGCCGATGCCATAGGCCTCGGCCAGCTTGCAGAAATCCGGCGGCGCCGGCGATACGCCGACCGGCTCGACACCGACATCGAGCATCGAGGTTTCGATCTCGCGGTAGCCTCTGTTATTCCAGACGACGAAGATGACCGGCGCCTGCGCGTCGAGTGCGGCGCCCAATTCCGGCAACGTGAACTGGAAGCCGCCGTCGCCGGTCAGGCAGACAACCGGCGCATCGGGTATCGCAAGGGCCGCGCCAATCGCCGCCGGCGGGCCATAGCCGAGCGCGCCGAAGCCGGTGGCGGCATTGAACCAGCCGCCTGGGCGGTCGTGGTCGTAATAGAGGTTGGCGGCATAGATCGGCTGCGTCGAATCGCCGACGATGAGCGCGCCCGGCAAGGTGTCGCGGATCATCTCGACGGCGCGCACCTGTGCCTGCAGTGTCGGATTGAGCTCGGCAAAGGCTGTTTTTCGTATAGCAGCGGCGCGCGACGAACCGCCCTCGCTTGCCCGGACATGGCCCGTTTCCAGAAGCAGCGCTTCGAGCGCCTCAGCGCAATCGGCCTGGATCGAAACCGTCGCCGGGCGGCGGGCAAGCTGGTCGGCGCCGATATCGATGCGGATCAGATTGGCGGGCAGGACAAAGCCGCCATCGCTGTAGCCGTCATAGTCGGTCGGGCCGAATTCGGTGCCGGCGGCAATGACCAGGTCGGCGTCGGCCATCAGCGCCCGTACCGCCTTCAGGCTGGGACTGGCCGGCACGCAAAGCGGATGACCATGCAGCAGGCCGCGCGCATTGGTGGTCTGGACGACCGGCGCTCCCAGCCGCTCGGCCAGACGCCGCAGTGGCGCTTCGGCGCGTTTGGCGCCGCCGCCGACCAGGATCAGCGGGCGGCGCGCGGCACCGATGAGTTTGGCCGCGCTGGCAATTGCGGCACCTTCCGGCGCGGGTGGGGTCACATTGCTCAGCATGGCAGCGATGCCATCCGCCGACTTGACCATGACGTCGGTCGGGATCTCGATATGCACCGGGCCGGGCCGCGCCGATGAAAACAGGGCAAAGGCCTGCGCCAGGGCACCGGGCAATTCGCCGGCCTCGGTAACGCGCTGCGAAAACAGCGCCACCTTCTCCATCATGCCGCGCTGGTCCGGCAATTCATGCAGATGGCCCAGCCCCTTGCCCAGCGTCGGCGTGGCGTTGACGCCTGATATGACCAGCATCGGTACCGAATCGGCGCGTGCCTGCCCCATGGCGGTGATGGTGTTGGTGAGCCCCGGTCCGGTGATGACAAAGGCGACGCCCGGCTTGCCGCTGGCGCGCGCATAGCCATCGGCCATGAAGCCGGCGCCCTGTTCGTGACGCGGCGTGACGTGGCGGATATTCGAGCGCGCCAGCCCGCGGTAGAGCTCGACCGTGTGGACGCCCGGAATCCCGAACACCGTGTCGACGCCATGCGCTTCAAGCAGCGAGATGAGGGCTTCGCCGAGTGTCGTCATTGGTTTTCCTCCCCGTCCGGCGCGAGGCCTAGTTCGGCCTCGACAGTCTTGATGCCGATCGCCGCCAATTCGCCGGCCGAGAACATCTCGCCGGCCAGGCAGCCTTCGATCCAGAGTCCGTCGATGATCGCATTAATCGCGATGGCATGGTGGCGCAATTGGCTTGCGTCCGGATTGCGCCGTTCGGCGGCGAGCACCTCAGCCACAACCGCCTCCACCTCATTGCGAAAACCAAGGTAGCCTTCGCGGTGGGCGTGGGCCAAGGTCGGATCCGCTCTGGCGCGGCCGATGAAGGTTGCCCAGAGCGAAAACACCCGCGCATCGATGATCGGCGCATTGAGGTTGGCGGTGACGAAAGCCGCAAGGCGCTGGCGAGGCGAGGCATTCTCCATGACCAAAGCCGCTTTCGCCTGCTCGGTCATGCGGCCCATCAGCGCTGCATAGGCTTCCTGCAGCAATTCTTCCTTGCCGGGAAAATAGTGCCGGATCAGCCCAGCGGTGACGCCGGCACGCAATGCGATGGTGCGCAAGGTGGCGCCCTGCAGGCCATGTTCCGCCACGCTGTCCAGAGTGGCCTCGATCAGATCCTGCCGCCGCCGCTCCTCGCCCTCGCGACGGAACCTGCGGCGGGATGGCATATTCATTGGCGCAGGATCGGTCGCGTCAGGCATGTCGGCCCGCCCTCGCAGGCGATGCAGAGCGCATCCGCCTCGAAGATTTCGACCGTGCAGCCGGCGGCTTCCATCGCGGCTTTGGTCTTTGGAAAGCCTGCGACGGCAATGACCTTGTGTGGGCTGGTCGGCAGCACGTTCAGGCTAAGGCCGTTGGAAGCCGCGAACTCTTCGGCGTCGCCTTCGACCAGCCGGACGTTGCGCGCCTTCAGCATCTGATAGAACGGGGCCGGCAAAAGCGGTGAATAGACCAGTGCGAGGTCGTCGGCCAGCGGGCTGATCACCGACATCAGATGCAGGCACGCCTCTTCGCCTTGCCACAGCGGCAGATCAAAGCCGTAGACGGAAACGCCCAGCGGCGTCAGCAGGTTGGAAACCTGCTGGATGCCTTCCTGGTTGGAGCGGACACCGCGCCCGATCACCAGCGTGCGGGCATCGAGCCATACACAATCACCGCCTTCGACCTGGCCAGGAACCTCGACGCGGCCCAGGATTGGAATACCCAGCCTTCGGTAGGTTTCCTCATGCAGCGAGGGCTCCCTGGCGCGCAACGGCTTGCCCATGGACAGGATCAGCGCGCCGCGATCGGTCATCAGCGACGGGTCGTGCGTGAACACCGAATCCGAAAGTCCATCCGCCGTGTCCTCGATCCATTCGATTTCGGCACCGGAAGCCGCCACCAGTTCAGCAAGGAGCGCGTGCTGCGATGCCGCTTTCGCCGGATTGAAACCCGGGCCATAGTGCCAAGCAGCCCTGTCGGCATTGCGCATGGCGTTGGCCGCCGACCGCATCAGCACGCGGCGCAGCGGCGCCGCCATGGACTGTGATCCGAAAGCGCTCATCGAAGTCCTTTTTCGCTGAAAAAAATCGAGAAAATTTCATGGAAGGCTATTTATACACTTGCACAACAAGCTCGCAAGTGCCGTAATAAGCAGGATTGACGGGCTCGCGCCGTTGGGTCCATGCTGAAGTCTGGAGCGGGGCAGTACAGCGTATATGTTGATTAGCCGGATAGACGTTCGACGAACCGCCACCGACCCTGTAGAGGTCACCCAGTGAGCGTGGTGGAAGCTGCCACAGTCCAATCCGGCAAGGCGCATGACGGCGCCGCCGAAGCCATCCACGTCGAAAACCTGCACAAGAAGTTCGGTGAGCTGCATGTGCTGAAGGGCGTCTCGCTGTCGGCGCGCGACGGCGAGGTCATCGCCATCATCGGCGGCTCGGGCTCCGGCAAATCCACCCTGCTGCGCTGCATCAACTGCCTGGAAAACCCGACCAGCGGCATCATTCGCGTCAATGGCGAGGAGATCAAGCTCAAGGCCGACAGCCACGGCCACACCATTCCGGCCGACCGCAAGCAGATCGAGCGCATCCGCTCCAAGCTCGGCATGGTGTTCCAGAACTTCAACCTGTGGAGCCACATGACGCTGATCGAAAACGTCATCGAAGTTCCCGTACATGTGCTTGGCGTCAAGCGCGATGTGGCGATCGGCGAGGCCGAGAAACTGCTCGCCCGTGTCGGTCTGGCCGAAAAGCGCGACGTCTATCCGGCCTATCTGTCGGGCGGCCAGCAGCAGCGCGCGGCGATCGCCCGTGCGCTGGCCATCAATCCGCGCGTCATGCTGTTCGACGAGCCCACCTCCGCACTCGATCCCGAGCTGGTCGGTGAAGTGCTGAAGGTGATCGGCGACCTGGCGCGCGAAGGCCGCACCATGGTGCTGGTCACCCACGAGATGAAGTTCGCCCGCGAGGTCGCGACGCATGTCGTCTATCTCTACAATGGATTGGTCGAGGAAGAAGGCCCGCCCGAGCAGATCTTCGGCGCGCCCAAATCCGAAAGGCTGAAGCAGTTCATCCGCAACATCGGCTAGAACAGGCCGGGACGGAAGAAAACCGGGAACCAACAACAAACTGGGAGTTATGAAATGAAGACCGTTCTGAAGACATTTGCCGCAGCGCTGCTGCTCGGCGTCGCAGCCATGGGCGTGGCCAAGGCCGATCCCGTCAAGATCGGCGTCGCCGCCGAGCCTTATCCGCCCTTCACCTCGCCCGATGCTTCGGGCAAGTGGGTTGGCTGGGAGATCGACTTCATCGATGCCGTCTGCGCCGAGGAGAAGCTCGATTGCGTCATTACCCCGGTCGCCTGGGACGGCATCATCCCGGCACTGACGACCAAGAAGATCGACCTCATCGTCTCCTCGATGTCGATCACCGCCGAGCGCGCGAAGACGATCGATTTCTCGGACAAGTACTATAACACGCCGACCGCGATCATCGGCCCGAAGGACCAGAAATTCGGCTCCGCCCCGGACGACCTCAAGGGCAAGATCGTCGGCGTGCAGGTTTCGACGGTGCACGCTGTCTACGCCAAGAAACATTTTGGCAGCACAGCCTCCGAGATCAAGGAATACCAGACCCAGGACGAAGCCAACAACGATCTTGCCGCCGGCCGCCTCGATGCGGTTCAGGCCGATTCCATCGCGCTTGGCGAGTTCCTGAAATCCGACCAGGGCAAGGCCTGCTGCGACCTGAAGGGCATGGTCGCTCCCGATGACGAAGTGCTCGGACCGGGCGTCGGCGCCGGCGTGCGCAAGGAAGACACCGAACTGAAGGGCAAAATCAACGCCGGCATCAAGGCGATCCGCGCCAACGGGAAGTATGACGAGATCTCGAAGAAATACTTCGATTTCGACATTTACGGCGGCGGCGGCGCGCAGTCGAACTGACGATCCTCGTATGAGCGGTGGGGTATGGCGTCAGCGCCGTGCCCCACCTGCCCGATCTTTCCCAGGCATGTTTGCCGCCGACGCAGCCGTCGGCGGTTGGCCAGCACTTCGGGGGCGACGCTGATCGACGCACTTCTTTCGGCCTCCGCGGCCGGCATCACCGAGCTTCTCTCGCCCTACCCGCCAGGCTGGGGCGGGACGCTTCTGGTCGGGCTGCTGCACTCCATCGAGATCGCGCTGGGCGCCACGTGCCTCGGCCTTCTGATCGGCACCGGCGGCGCCTATGGCAAGCTTTATGGCGGGCCGGTGGTGCGCGATCTCCTGGCGGTCTACACCACCATCGTGCGGGCTGTGCCCGAACTGGTGCTGATCCTGCTGCTCTATTACGCCGGAACCGACCTGATCAATCAGGCGCTGACGGCCATGGGCTATCAGCGCGTCGACGTGAGCGGCCTTGCCGCCGGCATCGCCGTGCTCGGCTTCGTCCAGGGCGCCTATTCGACAGAGGTGATACGCGGCGCGATCCTGGCCATTCCGCAGGGCCAGATCGAGGCCGCCCGCGCCTATGGAATGTCTCCGGGCCTGCTGTTGCGGCGCATCACCTTGCCGTCAATGCTGCCCTTCGCCATACCGGGCCTCGCCAATCTCTGGCTGATCGCCACCAAGGATACCGCGCTATTGGCGGTCGTCGGCTTCTACGAACTGGCGCTGGCGACGCGGCAGGCGGCGGGTGTCACCAAAGCCTATTTCACCTTCTTTTTCGCGGCGGGCGTGCTCTATCTGCTTTTGTCGCTGTTCTCCAACCTCGTCATCGGCCGGGTCGAGACCTGGTCGCGGCGCGGCATGCCTTCGCTCAAGGAGGCGCGCTGATGGCCAACGAGGCTGCCATCATCAACGTCGTCGCGCGAACATCGCTGTGGCTGCAGCCGCACCGCATCGTGCTGATCCTGATCGCACTGGGCCTTGTTTTGTCGGCTGCCTTTTTCATGCGCTGGGACTGGCTGCCGCAATATTATGAAATGGGCTTGATCGGCATCTGGCGGTCGCTGTGGATCCTGGCCGTCACCTGCGTGCTGGGCTTTCTGCTCGCCGTGCCGCTCGGGCTGGCGCAAGCCGCCGGCTCATTCTGGTTCGCCGCGCCTGCCAAGGTGTTCTGCACGGTGATCCGGGGCACGCCGCTGCTGATCCAGCTCTGGCTGCTCTATTACGGCCTGGGTTCGCTGTTCCCGCAATATCCGTGGATCCGCGAATCCTGGATGTGGCCATATCTCAGGCAAGCCTGGCCCTATGGCGTGCTGGCGTTGACCCTGTCTTTCGCCGGCTATGAGGGCGAGGTGATGCGTGGCGCCTTTGCCGGTGTGCCCAAGGGACAACTGGAGGCGGCGCGTGCCTTCGGCATGAGCCGCTGGAAGGCATTCCGGCGGATCTGGCTGCCGCAGGCCATCTACCGGGCGCTGCCGACGCTGACCGGCGAGACCGTGCTGCAGTTGAAATCGACGCCGCTGGTGGCAACGATCAGTGTCATCGACATCTTCGCCGTTTCGTCCAAGGTGCGGCAGGACACCTACCTCACCTATGAGCCCCTGCTGCTGGCGCTGATTTACATGACGATCACCGGTATTCTGGTCTTCGCCTTCAGCAGGATAGAGGCCAGGATCCCCAACAAGATTGGCTAGAGGGGAGTAGGGGAGTAGGGGAGTAGGGGAGTAGGGGAGTAGGGG
>NZ_RZQI01000026.1:0-16926 GCF_003998335.1 Mesorhizobium sp. M7A.F.Ca.CA.002.05.1.1
ACATCCGACTGCGCCACGACGTGAGCCAGGTTCTCGAACAACGCCTCGGCGATGTTGGCCCGTTTCTTCCACGACTTGAACGAGCGGTCGGAGAGCCTGCCATTGACCAGCACCTGCGGCACGCGGCGCGCGCCAAGCTCGAGGATGGTCATCGGCCAGATTTCGGATTCGGCGATGATCGCCAGATCCGGCTGCCAGTGATCGAGGAACCGGCTGACCGCCGGCTTGAGATCGAGCGGTACGTATTGGTGGATGATCCGGTCACCGAGACGCTCATCGGCGACCTGCGCCGAGGTGACCGTGCCGGTCGTCAGCACGATGTTGACGCCGTAGTCGAGAATGCTTTCGACCAGCGGCACGACGGCGATGGTCTCGCCGACGCTCGCGGCGTGGATCCAGATCACCGGCCCGTCGGGGCGCGCGCGTCCGGCGACGCCATAGCGCTCGCGGCGGCGGTAGCGGTCTTCCTTGCCGCGCGAGGTGCGCCAGGCAACATAGGGCCCGACCAGCGGATAGGCGGCCGCACCCGCGAAACGGTATGCCGACAGCATGGCTCGCGCCCAGCGGCCGCTCATCGCGGAGCATCCACGAGACGGTAGGCCTCGGCGGTCGCGGCATTGAGCGCGGTCGTCACTTCCTGGCGCTTGCGCTCCATTTCGGCCTCATCGGCGCCGGCCGCCACGAAGATCGGCTGACCGATGACGATCGACGAACGGCCGAACGGCAGGTTGATGGTGGTCTTGTCCCAGCTCTTCTCCAGTACCTTGCGGCGGCTGGTGGTGATGGCGACAGGCACAAGCGGCCGGCCCGAGAGGCGAGCCAGGAGAACGATACCAAGCCCTGCGTCTCGCGGCGTGCCGTGCGGAATATCTGCGATCATGGCGACGTTCTTGCCGACGGCGAGCGACTTTTTCAGGGCGATAAGCGCTTTTGCCCCGCCCTTGTCGAGATGCCTGGCATTTTCGCGCCCGCCGGAGCCGCGCACCGCCTCGATGCCGAATTTTTCCAGCATCAAGGCGTTGAGCTCGGCATCAGCGCTGCGCGAAACCATGGCGACCAGCGGCTTGCGCTTGGGGTAATAGGCTGGCGTCAGCAGATGCTGGCCATGCCACAAGGCGATGATGCCAGGCTCGAATTCGGTATAGGCACCGCCCGAAAACCGTGCCGATCCCTCGACGACGCGATTGGTGAGGCGCACGAAGCGCACGAACTGGGCGAACAGGCTGGCGATGGCGTTCTTGACGAATCGCGACTGCGCCAGCGGTTGGCGAATCTTGCGCCAGAAGGCCTTGGTCGTGCGGCTGCGTCCCCTGCCCGTGGGCGCGGCATCGCTTGCTGGCCCTTTCGCCAGGTCATGCTCCATCGAAGTCAACCGGCAACCTTGTTGTCGGGGTCCAGCAGCCGGTGCAGATGAACGACGAAGTAACGCATGTGGGCGTTGTCCACGCTGGCTTGCGCCTTGGCTTTCCACGCCGTGTGCGCGGATTGATAGTCCGGATAGATGCCGACGATATCGAGGCCCTCGAGATCGCGGAATTCGGTGCCGCCAAGCTTCTTGAGTTCGCCACCGAACACCAGATGCAAAAGCTGTTTCTTTCCGTCTTCCGCGGCCATGTCGGTCCTTCACATATCGTGAGTTTGTCACAGGTCTAGACCAAAGCCGCCAACTTTGGAACCTTTAGGGCGAGATGAATTCATCTCGCCGGGGAAAACGCCTTCACGCGTCCAGGCCGGCGATGACGCCGGCGAGCACGGCCAGCAATTCACCGCTGCCGGCAGCAAGGGCGCCGTGGCGGGTCACCTCGCCGGCATATAGTGGAGCGCGACCGTGCTGGTCGAGCAGCTGGCCGCCGGCCTCGCGCAGGATGAGGTCGGCCGCCGCAATATCCCAGTCATGCGCATTCGGCTTGACGAAAGTGGCATCCAGCGCGCCATTGGCGATCATCGCCAGCCGATAAGCCAGCGAAGGGCTGTAGGGCGCTCGCTTCAGCCGCGCCTGCCATTCGGCCGGCATCAGGTCGGTCAACTGCTTCAGCCCGGAAATCTCGGCTGTTTCCGCCAGCTTGCGAACCGCAATGCGCTTGCCGTTGCGGAAGGCGCCCTGGCCCGGCAGCGCCCAATAGGTTTCCTCCATCGCCGGGCATTCCAGCACGCCGGCCAGCGTACGGCCACGCTCGACGACGGCGACGCTGACGCACCAGGTGCGCTGGCCTTCCAGAAAACCGCGCGTGCCGTCGATCGGGTCGACGACGAAGGTGCGGCGTGCCGAAAGCCGGACCGGATCGTCGACGGTCTCTTCCGACAGCCAGCCATAATCCGGTCGCGCCGCCAGCAGCGTTTCGCGCAGGTAGGCGTCGGCGGCATGGTCGGCCTCGCTGACCGGCGATGTGCCGCCCTTCATCCAGACTTGCGGGCTGTTGCCGAAGTAGCGCATGGCGATGAGCCCCGCCTCGCGGGCGGCATCGCGCAGCAGCGGCAAATCTTCGGTGGCCCCGGCTATGGTGAGGTCATGCTCCGGCAAGGGTCATGCCTTCGATCAGGAGCGTTGGGGCGGCGGTGCCGAAATTACGGTCGAGGTCATCAGCCGGCACCATGTTGAGGAACATGGTTTTCAGGTTCGAGGCGATGGTGACCTCGGCGACCGGATAGGCCAGCTCGCCGTTCTCGATCCAGAAACCCGAGGCGCCACGGCTGTATTCGCCGGTGACCATGTCGACGCCCTGGCCGAACACCTCGGTGACATAGAAGCCGGTCTTGAGCGATCTGATCAGCTCTTCCGGCGACCGCTCGCCCGGCTCGATGGCGAGATTGGTGGAGGATGGCGTCACGGAAGAGCCGCCGCGGGCGCCGCGGCCGTTGGTGACGAGGCCCAGTTCCCTTGCGGCCGAGGTCGACAGGAACCAATGGTTGAGCACGCCCTTCTCGACCATCAACAGCTTTTCGCCTTCGACGCCTTCGCCGTCGAACGGCCGTGAGGCCTGGCCACGCAACCGGAGCGGCTCGTCGGTGACGGTGATGGCGGAGGCGGCCACCTGCTTGCCCATCATGTCACGCAGGAACGAGGTCTTGCGCGCGACCGAGGCGCCGTTGATGGCGCCGGCCAGATGGCCGGCGATGCCGCGCGCGACGCGTGGGTCCAACACCACGTCGACCGGCCCGGTCGCTGCCTTGCGCGCGCCGATGCGGCGCACCGCGCGTTCTCCGGCCTTGCGGCCGATGTCCTCGGGCGCATCGAGATCGGCAAAGTGCTGGCGCGATGAGAATTCATAGTCGCGCTCCATGCCGGTGCCCTCGCCGGCGATGACGCTGGCCGAGCGCGAGAACCGCGAGCCGACATAGTGGCCGAGGAAGCCGTGCGAGGTGGCCAGCACCAGGCCGCCGAGGCCGGCACCGGCGCTGGCGCCGGCCGAATTGGTCACGCCCTTGACGCCAAGCGCTGCCGCCTCCGCCGCCAATGCGGCTTCCTTCAACTGGTCGGCGGACACCTCGGTGGCGTCGAACAGATCGAGATCGCGTGTCTGTTTGGCCAGCAATGCCGGGTCGGCCAACCCCTGATAGGGATCCTCAGGCGAGACTCTCGCCATGGAAACAGCGCGTTCGGCCAGCGTTTTCGGGTCGGACGCCGCTGTCGCCGAGACACTCGCCACGCGGCCGCCGACGAAAACACGCAGCGCCACATCCTCGCTCTCGGAGGCTTCCGTAGCCTCGACCTTGCCGAGACGCACCGACACGCCGGTCGAGCGGCCGCGCACGGCCACCGCGTCGGCGGCATCGGCGCCGGCCTTTTTGGCAGCCTCGACCAGAGCCGCGACGCGGTCGGTCAATTTTGCTGCGTCTGATATATCGGTCATGCCTGAAATCCTGCTGGTGCGGCCGGTGTGCGGCCGTTGCCCACCCATCTATTGTTCCGGTCCGGCTTGTGCAATGGCATAGGCTTCAATCAAAATGCAGGGTGGGCGGTTCAAAACCGCGAACCCTGTGACGCAAAATGGGTTCGCAGCTTGCACGGAGCATTTCGATGACGCCTTTCCATCTCGCCTTCCCGGTCCGTGATCTCGATGAAACCCGCGTTTTCTATGGCGAGGTGCTGGGCTGTGCGATCGGCCGTTCATCGGCGACCTGGGTCGATTTCGACCTCTACGGCCACCAGATGTCGGCGCATCTGCGTCCGCAGGCCGCACAGGCCCCCAGTGACGGCAGGGTCGACGGCATTGTCGTGCCGATTCCGCATTTCGGCGCGGTGCTGCTGATGGACGACTGGCAGCGCCTGGCGACGCGGCTGGAGGCGCGCGACGACATCGACTGGCTGGAACGGCCGATGGTGCGTTTCAAGGGCGAACCCGGCGAACAGGCAACGCTGTTCATCCGCGACCCCTCGGGCAATGCCCTGGAATTCAAGGGTTTTCGCTCGCTGGAGCAGGTTTTCGCGCACTAACTCAGATCGAGGGCATCGGTCGATCAACGGCCGAAACGGCCCGCCGCGAAAGGTGCGAGCCGAGCCGGATCGCCGCGTCCGCCGATCAAGTCGGCGACCAGCCGCGCGGTGATCGGAGCCAGCGTCAGGCCGAGATGGCCGTGCCCGAAAGCATGAATTACGCGGGAGCTGCCGCGCGAAGCGCCGATGACCGGCCTGGAATCCGGCAGGGACGGCCGGAAGCCGAGCCATTGCGAGGCAGGCGAGCCGAGCCTGGGAAAAATTTGCCTGGCGCCACGGTCAAGCAGCGCCAGCCGGCGCGGATTTGGCGGCGCGACCAGGCCGCCGAGTTCGACGGTGCCGGCGACCCGCAAGCGGCCAGCCATCGGCGTCAGGTAGAAACCAAGATCGACGGGACAGACAGGTCGGTTGAGCAGCGGCGCGTCGGTCTGGAATTCCAGATGATAGCCGCGCTCGGTCTCGAGCGGAATCCTGTCGCCGGCCTGCGCGGCCAGTGCGCGCGACCGTGCACCGGCGGCGATCACCACCGTGCCAGCCTTGATGCGAACGCCGGGTCCGCTGAGCTGGACACCGTCAGCCTCGACCTGCAGTCCGGTGATCTCAGCCTGCTTCACCGATGCACCACGGGCACTCACCGCGCCCAGCAACCGCCGCATCACCATTGCCGGATCGGTGACATTGATCGAGTCGGGAAAATACACGCCATGCGCTGCTGTCGCCGGCAGGCCCGGCTCAAGCGCCGCCACCTCTTCGGGAGTCAGCACCTCTTGGTGGATGCCAAACCCAGCGCGCATTGCCCGGCCGCCGGCGCCAGCGGCAAAATCGCTCTCGCGGCGATAGAGGTAAAGACAGCCATTGCGGCGCAGCTGGTCCTCCAGCCCGGCCTCCCCGATCATGTCTTCCCAGGCCGGAAGGGCGTCGGCCAGCAGTCCGGCGAGCGCCAGCGCATTGGCCTGGGTCGCCGCCGGCAGCGATTGCCGCACGAATTGAACCAGCCAGGGCGCCAGTTGCAGCAGTGCCGGCCAGCGCAGCGAAAACGGACTGTCGGGATCAAGCAGCAACTTTGGCAGCGCGCGCAGCACGGCTGGACTGCCGACCGGCATACAGGCGTATTCGGCGATCGTTCCGGCATTGCCTGATGAGGCGCCGGAGCCCGGCTCATGGGGATCGATGAGCAGGACTTCGCGGCCGTCCGCGACAAGGCGAAGTGCCGTCGCCAGCCCGACAACTCCGGCGCCGACAATGGCGATTTCGACCGTTTCAGAAGCAGCCACTGTAGATCTTCCCGATTGACCGTGAATCCAGTACCGATCATGTGGTCTCTTGGTTCGGGGTCACGGTCCAGTCTTGATCCCTGGAATCGAATAGGCCAGATCTTTCCGCGCCTCAGGCAACAGGCGTCCAGATCACGTCCTCGATTTTTTGCGCGCCGGTGGCCAGCATCGCCAGCCGGTCGAAGCCGAGCGCGATGCCGCTGGCCGGCGGCATGATGGCAAGGGCGGCGAGGAAATCCTCGTCCAGCGGATAGCGCTCGCCATAGATGCGCTGCTTCTCGTCCATCTCGATGACGAAGCGCCGGCGCTGCTCGTCGGCGTCGGTCAGTTCGCCAAAGCCGTTGGCGAGTTCGACGCCGCAGCAATAGAGCTCGAAACGCTCCGCCACGCGCGGGTCGCGTGGGCTCGGCCGTGCCAGTGCCGCCTCGGCCACCGGATATTCGCACAGGATGGTCGTTCGTCCCTGCCCGAGGAATGGCTCGATTTTTTCCACCATCACCCGGCTGAACAGGTCGGCCCAGCTGTCGTCGGGCGCGGTACGCATGCCGGCCCGGATCAAGGCGGCGTATAGCGCGTCGCGATCGGTGCTCCCGTCGGCGGCGACCGTGGCCAGCAGATCGATGCCGGAATAGTGGGTGAAGGCGTCCGCCACCGTCAGCCGTTCCGGCTCGGCGAACGGATCGCAGTCGCGGCCCCGGAAAGAGAAAAGAGTCGCCCCTGCCCTTGTAGCGGCCAGCGCCAGGAAGGCCGCGCAATCCAGCATCAGGCTCTCATAGGCTTCGCCCACCCGATACCATTCGAGCATGGTGAATTCGGGATGGTGCAAGGCGCCGCGCTCGCGGTTGCGGTAGACCGGACCGAAGCTGAAAATCCTGACTTCACCGGCGGCGAGCAGCTTCTTGCAGGCGAATTCCGGCGAGGTGTGGAGATAGAGCGGCGCCCTTGCGCCGTCCGGCCCGACCGCTTCGGTGGCGAAAGCCGCCAGATGCGCCTCGTTGCCGGGCGAAATCTGCAGGGCCGCCGTCTGCACCTCGACGAAATCATGGGCGGCGAACCAGTCGCGCAAGCTGGCGGCGATGCCGTTGCGCAGCATCAGCCGCGGGCGGCGGTCGGCATGAACGTCAGGCGTCCACCAGGGCGAAGCTTCGGTCATGCGGCTCGGATCATGGTGGAAGGGGGCTGGCGGCGGCGGCCAAGATGCGGTAGGCCCCCATCCAGCGCCGCACAAGCCGGCAAACGCCAGTCAACTCTTCTTGCAGGATTTAAAACCGTGGTGAAAGTCATCGCCAGTTCGCTCCGCAAAGGCAACGTCGTCGACAAGGACGGCAAGCTTTATGTGATCCTCTTTGCCGAAAACATCCACCCAGGCAAGGGCACGCCTGTAACGCAGCTCGACATGCGCCGCATCGGCGACGGGGTGAAAGTTTCGGAGCGCTACCGCACCACCGAACAGGTGGAGCGCGCCTATGTGGAAGAGCGCGAGCATACCTTCCTCTATCGCGACGGCGAAGGCTTTCATTTCATGAACCCGGAAAGCTACGACCAGGTCGCGGTGTCGGAAGCCGTGGTCGGCGACATGGCGCCTTACCTGCTGGAAGGCATGGCCGTGCAGGTGTCGCAGTTCAACGGCATTGCCATTTCCCTGGTGCTGCCGCAGCGCGCCACCTTCGAAGTGGTGGAAACCGAGCCGACGACCAAGGGCCAGACGGCCTCGTCATCCTACAAGCCGGCCGTGCTGTCCAACGGCGTGCGCACCCTGGTGCCGCCGCACATCGCGCCGGGCACCCGCGTGGTGGTGATGACGGCCGATGGCGCTTATGTGGAGCGGGCGAAGGACTGAGGGGGGCTCTTCCCGCTTAAAGGAGGCCCGTAAGCAAAGCCTTCCCATGGACAGGCGGGGCAGCTTCGAGACACCGCCTATTGCTTGAAACAGTGCTCGCGATGCCATTGCAAGAAATGAGGATGCGGGCGTTCGAGCTGTCGGCGAGGCGGAAGCGCGCGGCGCGTCCTGTTTATGAAGCCCTGCACGCTGTCGAAGTCATTGACCTGTCTGGAGATCAGGATTTCCAAATCGTCCGACAGGCTGATCAATCCACGGTCGAACATCCAATGCGCAGTGCCGGACAGTGCGATCCCATTGTTGACGACATCAGGCCCGTCCGCCTCAACCGGTCGAATATGTGCGGCAGAAACCTCTGCTCGGCCTCCGCCATTTATCAGCTTGAGACCTGTGATCGCGCAGCGCTCGTCATAGGCACGTAAGACGACTCGACGAAAAATGCGGTCCCGCACGATTCGCGATCCGATGTAGCTTACGCGATCACGACTCTGCTCGAATTCGAATGGCGCCTGCTCATCCTGAAAGCCGGCAGATATGCCGACCTCATCAACGCGCGGCAGCAACAACTCATTCGTATCCAGGCCCAGATCGATGATCCGGTTGAAGTCACTTGGGCTGAGTGCGCGGACGGCAGATTGGGCGCGGCCAGAAATCCGTCCCTCATCATTGAGCAGGCCTCGTTCGACGGGACCATCAGATCCGCTAAATGGAACAGGATTGACGAAATCGAGGTAGCTTCCGGGCTCAATCAGCGCGAGATACATGTCAGGCGTTACCGGATCGGGGATGATCTGCTGGACTTTCGCTACAGCGTAATAGCCCCGTGTATCGTTTACCTTGCTGGGCTCGTAGTAGATAATCCACTTGCCGACACACGCTTCAACGCGGCGCAGATACGGGCGAGGAAACTGGTATTGCTCTGCGGGGCGATCGTTGTATCGCGAATCCGAGCGATGAATGAAAACCCCGAATCCCATGAATCTTCCTGCAATGCGTTCTTGGGAATAACTACTCAGATGTGGCATCAAAATCCGAACTTTGGGGTTTAGTCCAGGCGCGGTCGCACTTCCCCATGGCATCGGTCCTTCGCAGCCTCGCGCTGAAGCGCCACACTACAACGAAGCGCAGCAATATATTTCGCGAAGCCTGTCACAAAGCGCCCACCCGGTTCGTCCTTTGACAGAAGAAGGAGAGCGCTATGCCAAAACTTATCGTCACCGAATTCATCAGCGTCGATGGCATTGCCGAGGTCGAGAAGCTGCCCAGCGTGACCTGGAACGACGAGATGAACAGGTTCAAGGAGGACGAGCTTGCCGACAGCGGCGCCATGCTTTTGGGGCGCACGACCTATGAGATCTTTGCCGGCTCCTGGCCAACGGAAACCGGAGATTTTGCCGACCGGTTCAACGCGCTGCCGAAATATGTCGCCTCAAACAGCCTGAAGGCGCTCGACTGGAAGCCGGCCGAATTGCTGAAAGGGCCTCTGCCGGAAGCGGTCAGGACGCTGAAGCAAGGCAGCGGCGGCAACATCTACGTGCATGGTAGCCTCAGCGTCGCGCAGGAATTGCTGCGCCACGGCCTGGTCGACCGCGTCAGGCTGCTCAGCTATCCAGGCACCGTCGGCCAGGGCAAGCCGCTATTCCCAATCGGTGAGCCGGTGGCGCTCGACCTGATTTCCGCAAAGCCGTTTAGCAACGGCGTGGTGGCGCTAGAGTATGCGCCGATGACGGCTAAGTCATAAGACGGTTGGGCTCTCTCCTCTCAGGTGAAGGAAAGATGCACTTCACCCGACCTGCTTCCCCCGCCTCCCCTTGATGGCGGCGCTATTCCTCGCCTCAACCACCTTCTCAACCTGCCGCTTCAGCTCATCCTTGATATCGACCGTCTCGTTCATCAAAGCGTCGATCTTCAGGAAATCGAGGACGCGGTATCTCGACACTGCCGGGCGGACCAGGATGTCGGGGCGGCATTGTTTCAGCTTGTTGGCGGTGATCGACTGCATCATCAGTTGGGTGGCGCCGAACATCAGGTCGACGGAGGTCGGCTGTTTGCGGTCGGCCTCTTCCGGCGCGCCGACCACGTCGACGCCGATGATGATGTCGGCGTCGTTTTCGATCAGGTCGAACGGCACGGGGTTGTAAATGCCGCCGTCGATCAGCAGCCTGCCGTCGCGCGTCACCGGCCGGAACACGGCGGGGATGGCCGCCGAGGCCGCCAGCGCCGAGTGCAGGTCGCCGTCTTCGAAGACAGCCAGCTTGTGGCCGAAATAGTCGGGCGCCGTCACCTTCAGCGGGATTTGCAGCTCGGCGAAGGTCTCGGGAATGGCTTCGGGCAGAAAGGCTTTCAGGATGCGCTCGACGTTGAACTGGCTGACGCGGATGCCGCCCTGCATGGCTTCGGCGATGGTGCCCGGCGGCGCCCGCCACATGCGGCTCGCCACTTGGGCGCGGCGGCCGAGGATCGAGCGGGCATAGTCGTGGATGTCCTTGCCGGTCATGCCCGATGCCATGCCGGCGCCCATGATGGCACCGATCGACGAGCCGGCAATCGCCACCGGCTTGATGCCCAACTCGTCCAGCGCCTCGATGACATGAATATGCGCCAGCCCGCGCGCGCCACCGCCGCCGAAGGCTATACCGAAGCTAGGCGCCATGGTGCGCGGCTCCTGCCTCGTTTCTGGCCGGCGACGGAGACCGCCAATTGTTGAAGTTGGCGCCGCCCCTCACCTGCCTGCCGGCATCCTCTCCCCGTATAGTGACGGGGAGAAGGGTGCTGCCATCGCCGATTTCGCCAATCACAAACGTTGCAAGATGGGCGCCGAGATTGCGGCCAGCCCCCTTCTCCCCGTCACTATACGGGGAGAAGTGCCCGGCAGGGCGATGAGAGGCAGCGCCGGCGTTCGGAAAAGAGAAATGCGCGCCGGGGCTCATCCCTTGCCGGCCCCGGCCAGTTTCGGTCCGATGACCATGATGGTCGGCTCGGTCGACAGCAGCTTCTTCGCCGCCGCCTTGACCTGGTCGAGCGTCACCGCGTTGATGTAGCCGGCGCGGCGCTGCATGTAGTCGATGCCGAGATCGTCGAGCTGCAGTTCGACCAGTGTCGCGGCGATGGCGCTGGACGAGTCCAGATTGTTGATGGCGTAGGCGCCGATCATGTATTTCTTGGTGGCCGCCAGTTCCGCTTCGGTCGGGCCTTCTTCGGCCAGTCGCTTGACCACATCGCGGATGATGCCCAGCGTTTCGGACGCGCGGTCGGAGCGGGTGCCGGTGCTGACGATCAGCGCGCTGGCGTGGTCCTGGTTGATGAGCGAGGAGTTGACGCTGTAGGCCAGCCCGCGCTTCTCGCGCACCTCCTGGAACAGGCGCGAGGTGAAGGTGCCGCCGCCAAGAATCTCGTTCATCAGCACGGCGGGGAAGAAATCCGCCGCCTTGCGCTTCACGCCGGGAAAAGCGAGCTGCAGGGAGGTCTGCGGCAGGTCGTAGTCGACCTCGATATGCTGCGCCAGCTTCGGGTCGATATCGGCCACTGGCCTCAGCGCCTGGTTTTGCGGCAGGTCGCCGAACACCATGTCGAGCTTCTTCTTCAGCGTCTCCGCGTCGATGGCGCCGACAACGGCGACCCGCAGCCCGCCGCGCGCGAACACCGCTTTGTGCGAGGCATTGAGATCATCGCGCGTGATGGTGGCGATGCTTTCCTTGGTGCCCTGGTCGGAGCGGGAATAGGGATGATCGCCATAAAGCGCTCGCGCCCATTTGTTCTGCGCCACCGTGTCGGGATCGTTTTCGCCGGCGATGATGCCGGACAGGATCTGGGAGCGGATGCGGTCAATCGGCAGCTGGTCGAAGCGCGGCTCGTTGACCGCCAGCCGCAACAGGTCGAATGCCTGGTCGCGCTGCTCGGCCAGCATGCGCATCGAGCCGTAGATGCCGTCGCGGCTCTCGTCGAAGCTCATTTCGGCGCCGGCATCGTCGAGCTTGATCTGGAAGTCTTCACTGTCGAGCGGGCCGGCGCCTTCGTCGAACAGGCCGGTCATCAGATTGGCCAGCCCTTCCTTGCCGACCGGATCCTGCGTCGAGCCGCCGCCGAAGACGAAGCGGATGGCGACAACCGGCACGGAATAGTCCTCGACCAGCCAGGCGGTGATGCCCTTTGGCGAGGTGACGGACTGGATGTCCATGGCCCGCGCGGTGAGTGCCGGCAGGATGAGGAAGAGGATGGAGAGAAGTAAAGTGATCAGCGGGGCGATGGCGCGGCTCGGGGTGGTCGTTCCAAACGAACAATTGTCGAAGTCGGCGCCGCCCCTCATCGCCCTGCCGGGCACTTCTCCCCGTATAGTGACGGGGAGAAGGAGGCTGGCCGCAACCTCGGCGTCCGTCTTGCAACCATGGTGATTGGCGAAACCGGCGATGACGGCGCCCCTCTCCCCGTCACTGTACGGGGAGAGGATGCCGGCAGGCAGGTGGGGGGCAGCGCCAACGCTCGATCTCTTCATCAAATCAATTCCCCGCCTGTTGCTGCGGCAAGAGATAGCCGGTGGTCGACCGGGCGAGCACGAGATAGTGCGCGGCGACGGCCTTGACCTCGTCTGTCGTGACCTTGCGGATGCGGTCCGTCCACTGCTGGACGTCCTGCACATTGCCGCCGGTGGCCAGCGTCGAGCCGTAGATGTTGGCCATGGAATCCTGCTTGTCGCGGGCAAAGGTCATCGACCTGACATAGCGGTCCTTGGCCTTTTCCAGCTCCGATGGCGTGACGCCATCCTTGACGATGCGCACCACTTCGGCATCGACCGCCGCTTCGACGTCGGAGATTTTAGCATCGCCGCGCGGCGCGCCATAGACGGTGAAGTTGGTGTCGTCGAGCATGGTGCCCTGGAAAAAGGCGCCGGCGCTGGATGCGATACCTTGCTGGACGACGAGCGCCTGGTAGAGCCGGCTGCGATTGCCGCCGCCGAGGATCTCCGCCAAGAGGTCGAGCGCTTCCGCCTCGCCCGGCTTGCCTGTGTGATAGGACGGCACCACCCATTGGGTGGAAAAGCTCGGCACGCTGACGCGGGCATCGGCGAGCGTCACCGTGCGCTTGGTGTTCTGCTCCGGCTCGACCGGACGGATGCGCGGCGGCAGATCGGGGCCGCGCGCCACCTTGCCATAGGTCTTTTCGGCCAGCGCCCGCACCGTGTCCGGGTCGACATCGCCGGCAACGATCAGCACCGCGTTGTTGGGCCGGTAATATTTGTCATAGAAGGCGACAGCGTCGGCGCGGTTCAGCTGCTGCATCTCCTGCATCCAGCCGATGACCGGGATGCGATAGGGCTGGTTCTGCCACAGCGTCGCATCGACCTCCTCGTCCAGCACGGCCTCGGGGCTGTTGTCGATGCGCGAGCGGCGCTCCTCGAGGATGACATCGCGCTCGGTCTTGATGACATCGTCGGTGAGGATGAGGTTGCGCATGCGATCGGCCTCGAAGCTCATCATCAGCTCGAGCGCCGACGGCGCCACCGTCTCGTGGAAGGCGGTGTAGTCGTAAGAGGTGAAGGCGTTGTTGGAGCCGCCGATATCGGAGATGGCGCGGTCGAACTCGCCCGCCGCATGGTTGGTCGTCGCCTTGAACATCAGATGTTCGAAGAAATGCGCAATGCCGGATTTGCCGGGCGGCTCGTCGGCGCTGCCGATCTTGTACCAGACCATATGGGTGACGATCGGCGCACGGTGGTCGGGAATGACGACCACCTCCATGCCGTTGTCGAGCAGGAAATCCGTGACCTTGAACTCGGCCGGAACCGTGTTGGGCAAGACGGGGCTCTCGGCCAGCACCGGGCTGGTCATGACAAAAGCCAAAGAGGACGCCAACAGCGTTCCGCGCAGCCATTCAATCGTGGATGTCATCAACGGCTCCGGTTCTGTCTGCAGACGATAGGCAAGGTACTGGCGACAAGCAAAGTTAATTGTTGGTCATTTTAGAGGCGGAGCTCGGTTCCTCGCCCCCGTGAAGCGGGGGAGAGGAACCGCCAATCGCGAAGGCGTATCAGGCCGCCTCGATAAAGCGGATGACGGTCTCGCCATAGTTGCGCTCGTCCAGCACGGAAAAGCCGGGGCCCGGCTCGAAGGGCGCCACTGCCGCCTCTTCGACCACGCACAGCGCGCCAGGGCGAAGCCAGCCGCCGGCTTTCGCCGACTGCAAGGCGCGCTCGCCAAGGCCCTTGCCATAGGGCGGGTCGGCAAAGACGAGGCCGAACGGCGCCAGCGTGCCCGCTTCGCCAAGGCCGGTGGCATCGCGGCGGAAGATCTTGGTGCGGCCGGTCAGGCCGAAGGCTTCGACATTGTCGCGGATCAGGCCACGGCCTTCGGCCGATTCCTCGATGAAGACGCCGTAGGAGGCACCGCGCGACAGCGCCTCGAGCCCCAGCGCACCGGTGCCGGCGAACAGGTCGAGCACGCGCGCGCCGTCCAATTGCGCGGCAAAGCGATGCGCCAGCACGTTGAAGACCGCCTCGCGGGTGCGATCGGTCGTCGGACGAATGGCGCTCGAGCGCGGCGTCGCCAGCGGACGCCCGCGAAACTCACCACCGACGATTCTCATCTCGCTTTGGGGCCTCGGGGACCATTGCGCGGACGCTCACCGCCGCCAGCCCCGCCCGGACGTTCGCCTCTCGGCTTGCCGAACGGTCTTGCACCGGCGGGTTTGCCATAAGACGGCTTGAACGATGCCTTGCGCGCCTTGGCTTCAGCCGCCTTGGCGGCATCGGCGTCGGCCCTGCCCTTGCCGATCGGCCGCGCGCCCGGTGCCATCCAGACATTGGCCTTGCGCTGGCCGGGCGGCTCGATCGGCCGCTGCTCGCGCTCGGACTTTTTGCCACCGCCCGGCTTGCCGCCAAAAGCACCACGCGGCTTGTCGCCGAAGCCACCGCGCGGCAATTTTGGCGACAAACCGCGCGGCTTGTCGCCAAAGCTGCGTTCGGGGCGCGGGCCGCGTTCGCCAAAACTCTTCTCCGCGCTTCTGTCGGGACTTGTCGACAGTTTGCCCAGCGCCTCGTCGCGGCTGCCTTCGCGGCGCTTGCGGTTCTTGATCAAACCGCCCTCGCCGATCGGGCGGCGCTCACCGTCGCGGGTGAATTTCGGCCGCTCCGGCTCCGGCTCGCGAACTTCGGTGCGCCGCACCGGCTTGTTGGAAAACGGCTTGGTGACATCGGCGTCGAAATTGGCGCCGGATTCCTCGACCAGGCGCTCGCCGAGTTGGTCACGCAGAACCCTGCCCTTGATCTCGAGCACATGGCCCTCGGCGAGGTCATCGAGCTGGAACGGCCCGTAGGAGATGCGGATCAGCCGCGTCACGTCGAGGCCGAGCGAGCCAAGAATGTTTCTGACTTCGCGGTTCTTGCCCTCGCGCAGGCCGATCGTCAGCCAGGCATTGGTGCCTTGCTCACGGTCGAGCGTCGCTTCGATGGCACCGTAGAACACGCCGTCGACGGCAATGCCTTCACGCAGGCCGGCAAGCGCGCTTTCCTCGACCTTGCCGTGGACGCGCACGCGATAGCGGCGCAGCCAGCCGGTGGCCGGCAGTTCGAGCACGCGCGAGAGGCCGCCATCATTGGTGAGCAGCAGCAGGCCTTCGGTGTTGATGTCGAGCCGGCCGATGGTCATCAGCCGCGGCAATTCAGCCGGCAGCACGTCGAAGACGGTCTTGCGGCCCTCGGGATCGCGGTTGGTGGTGACGACGCCGGCCGGCTTGTGGAACAGGAACAGCCGGGTGCGCTCGATCGGCGGGATTTCCATGCCGTCGAGATGGATGATGTCATCAGGCATGACGTTGAAGGCCGGCGAAGTCAGGGCGCGGCCATTGACCTTGACGCGGCCGGCGGCGATCAGCTCCTCGGCATCGCGGCGCGAGGCCAGGCCGGCGCGGGCCAGCCGCTTGGCGATGCGCTCGCCTGCCTCTTCCGCGCCCTCGGCGGGACGCGGGCGCGGCTTGAAGCTGCCGCCTGACGCGCCTTGCGGCCGATCGTTGAAATCCCGCTTCGGGCGATCGCCGAAATCGCGCTTGGGGCGGTCGACGAAGTCACGCTTCGGCCGATCGCTGGCGTCGCGCGGCGCGCGGTCACTGAAATCACGCTTAGGACGGTCGAAACGCTTTTCGCCGCCCGCTGCCGCCGCAGCCGGCCGGTCGCCCCGCGGTGCATAGGGCTTGCGCGGCCCCTCGCGCTTTTCATAGGGCTTGCGCTCGCCTTCGGCGGCCACCGGGCGATCGCCACGGGGCGCATAAGGCTTGCGCGGCCCCTCGCGCTTTTCATAGGGCTTGCGCTCGCCTTCGGCGGCCATCAGCCGGTCGCCGCGCGGTGCATAAGGCTTGCGCGGCCCCTCGCGCTTTTCATAGGGCTTGCGCTCGCCTTCGGCGGCCACCGGGCGATCGCCGCGCGGTGCATAAGGCTTGCGCGGCCCCTCGCGCTTTTCAAAAGGCTTGCGCTCGCCTTCGGCGGCCACCGGGCGATCGCCGCGCGGTGCGTAGGGCTTGCGTGGTCCTTCGCGCTTCTCATACGGTTTGCGCTCACCCTCGGCGGCCATCGGGCGGTCGCCGCGCGGTGCGTAGGGCTTGCGCGGCCCTTCGCGCTTCTCAAAAGGCTTGCCTTCGGGACGCGGGCCTTTGCTGAAAGGCTTGTCCCCGCCCTTGAAATCGCGCTTCGGCCGCTCGCCATCGGCAGCCATCGGCCGATCGCCACGCGGTGCGTAAGGTTTCTTGGCGCCAAAGGACGGCTTGCCGCCCTTGCCCGCGGCGCCATCACGGCTGCGCGGTCCCGCGGCTTTCGGCCCACTCTTGGCCGGACCGTTCCTGGGTCGGAATTTCTTGTCGTTGTCGTCCATGTGGCCTTTATCCGTTTGCGCTGCTACAGCGTGGCGCATCCTTTCGGGCGCGCAACGAACGCTGTAGCACTTTTGATGTGGCGCATGATCATTTTCGAAAACCGAGTCCCGATTTTCGAGGTCCTGCGCTCAATAACAGGATCACTGGAGTTTGTCAGGGAAAAGTGGAGACCGGTTTTTCCAAAAAGACAAACGAAAATCAAAAGCCTGGAGCAAGTGCGGTTCATTCGAAACGAACTTGCTCCGTCAGGTGGCGAGGAGATAATCGGAGTGGAAATCGCGTGAAGCGGCCCGATTTCATGGCGCTGGCACTGAAGGAGGCCGAGGCTGCCGCCTTGCGAGGCGAAGTGCCGGTCGGCGCCGTCATCGCCAATGGCGCTGGTGTTGTCGCCAGCGCCGGCAACCGCACACGCGAACTTGCCGACCCGACCGCGCATGCCGAGATGCTGGTCATCCGCGAAGCTTGCCGCAAACTGTCGGCCGAGCGGCTGACCGGCCATGATCTCTATGTGACGCTGGAAC
>NZ_RZQI01000271.1:0-6668 GCF_003998335.1 Mesorhizobium sp. M7A.F.Ca.CA.002.05.1.1
GCTCTTGGTGTCGGCCAGGCATTTGTCGGCACCGACGATGCCGGCATAGAACGTGCCGGAGGTGGGTCCGGAAACCTTGAAGATGCGCTGGAAAGAAGCGACGACGTCCTTCACGCCAAGATCCTGGCCACTGGAGAACTTGATGCCCTTGCGCAGCTTGAAGGTGAAGGTCTTGCCGTCATTGCTGACCTGCGGCAACGCCTCGGCCAGATCGGGAACGATGGTGAAGCCGTCCATACCCTCGGCCTTGCGGAAGGCTACCAGGCCGTCATAGATCGGCTGGTACATCTGCCAGCCCTGGTCCGTGTAATTGATGTGCGGATCGAGCGTTCCGGCCGCGGAGCGGGCCAGCAGGCGGATGGTGCCGCCTCGGTGCTCCTTGAGATATTCGGCCTGTGCCGGGGCCAGCCATGTACCGGCCAGCAATGCCGCGGCTGTTGCCGCCAGAAGCAGTTTCTTCATGTCTTCATTCCCCTTTTCTTCAATTGTCGTTGTGGTCCAGGAAGTCTCCCACCACCCGCATGCACGCATCTTGCTCTTCGACATGCGGCATGTGGCTGGAATGCTCGAATATCTCCCAGCGAGACCCCTTGATGCCGTCCTTGTAGGGCTGCACGGTCGCGGGCGTGGCCTCGTCGTGACGTCCGGAGATGATCAGAGTAGGAACATCGATGGCCGGCAGACGGTCGACGATGCTCCAATTCTTCAGCGTTCCGATGACATGGAATTCGTTTGGCCCATTCATCAGATTATAGACGGTCGGATTGCGCACGACCTGGGCGAAACTTTCCGTGACTTCGGACGGGAAAGGCACGACCCGGCAGACATGCCGCTCGTAGAACACCATCGTCGCCGCCTGGTACGCCGCATCGCCCGTCGTGCCGGCCTGCTCGTGCCGGGTCAGTGTCTCCTGCACATCCGCGGGTAGGTCGGCACGCAACCGGTTGGCCTCTTCGACCCACAGTTTCATGGAAGCCGGCGAGTTGGCGATGGTCAGCGACTTCAGGCCCTGCGGCCGCGTCACGGCATATTCGGCGCCCAGCATGCCGCCCCAGCTCTGGCCGAGGACGTGGAAGCCCGTCCGAATGCCGAGATGGTCGACCAGGTTTTCAAGCTCGTCGATGAACAGCCCAGGTGTCCAGAAATCGGCGCCTTTCTCAGGCAGCAAGGTGGAATTGCCGCAGCCCAACTGGTCGTAGTGGATGACGGCGCGATCCCTTCGCGCAAGAAGCTTGTAGGCATCGACATAGTTGTGAGCGACGCCTGGGCCGCCATGCAGGATCACCACAGGCGCCTTTTCGCCACCGAGTTCGCCACTGACCCGATACCAGGTCTCGTAGGCGTCGAAAGCGGCCCGTCCTTCCATGCCTATGATCTCAGATGACATCCCAGTTCCCAGTGCGGTTGAAGGCATCTTGTATTTGTCCGTGACGGCAGGCGCCCTAACTCATGTTGCGGGTGACCTGCACCCACTCTTCCAGCATCTGCACGCCAAATGCCGTGGCGCCTTGCCTGCCCAGAGGCCGATCGGTGTCGGTCAGTTCCTTGCTGGCGATGTCGAGATGCACCCAGGGGCGGTCTTCCGTGAAGTGACGCAGGAAGGCCGCCGCATAGGGAGCGTCGCCGTCTTCCATGTCCTTGGCATGATGCCTGAGGTCCGCGAACGGCGATTGCAGACCCTCATCATAGGCCCGGTCGAGCGGCAGCCGCCAGAACCGCTCGCCGACCGTTTCTCCGGCCGCGATCATCTGTGAAGCGATGGCATCGTCGGTGCTGAATAGGCCTGCGAATATCGACCCCAGGCCACGCGTCACCGAATAGGTCAGCGTCGCCAGATCGACGATCACCGAAGGGTTGAAGCGCGTGGCTGCATAGTAGAGGCAGTCGGCCAGAAGCAGGCGTCCCTCCGCATCCGTGTCGAACACTTCCACTGTCTGTCCCGAGGCCGTGGTGATGATGTCGCGCGGTTTGAGCGCGGTGCCCGATGGCATGTTCTCGGCGATGCCGAGAACACCGACAACGTGTACCGGGCTGCCTTGCCGGGCGAGCGCGATCAGCAGGCCGACCACAGCCGCCGCTCCGCCCATGTCGGCTTTCATGTCGAACATCTGCGCTCCGCCCTTGATGCAGAGGCCTCCCGAATCGAAGCAGACGCCTTTGCCGACGAAAGCGAGTGGTTGGGCGGGAGCACCCTTGCCGCGGTAGCGCAGGACAGCGACCCGTGGCGGACGCGCCGAGCCCGACCCAACGGCGAGGAGCGCGTTCATGCCGAGCTCCTTCAGTTGCGCGGCATCGAGCATTTCGATGTCGATGCCGGCTTCACGCAGCGGCTCCAGATGATCATGGAAATTGTCGGGGTGGAGATGGTTTGGCGGCAGGTTGACCAAGGTGCGTGCATATTCGACGCCGTCGGCGATTGCATTGATCCGCGTCAGCGCCGCGGTCAGATCCGTGCCGCCGGCTCCGACCAGTTTCACCCGCAAGGTTCGATCCGCCCCCGCGCCTTGCCGCCGGTTGCGCATGTCGAAACGATAGCGGCGCAGCCGCATGCCAAGCGCGACACGCGCCAGGATTTCGGCGCCGGATAGTTCAATGCCAGCGATGGGGTCCAGGACCAGAGTGGCCGCGCATTCCCCCTTGCCTTCCAGATGTGCGGCAAGCAGACCGCCGGCGCGCGCCAACGAGAGGGTGGTTACGGCTTCGGCTTTGCCCAAGGCCAGGACGACCACACGCTTGGTCGATACTGTTTGCGGGGCGATGAGATCGATGCAGGTGCCGGATTCGGCCAAGGCGGCCGGGTCGGAGCAAGCACGTGACACGATCCCGCTCATCTCAGCGTCCAGAGCCGCTGCCCGGGGACCAAAGCTTGGTTGGGCAGTTTGCAAAATCACGACGACGGAGGTTTCCGCGGAAATCTCGTCCGCAGCTTCGAAGACCGGCGCTGGCGATTGAGGCATAGGCTGGCGCTCTCTCCAATTGCGGCGATACCGAGCAAAGCTTCGCTCTCCACCGGTGAGACTGGTCAAGCCGGTCTCAGCCGTCGATGGTATAGTGCCGGTCCCCAAACAGTCGCTTTCTTGAGACGACTTAATTGCTCTTGTCTTCTGGGTATCCCCTAAGGGGGCAGGCGATCAAACGCGAATTCTGCCCATGTCGATTGACAAAAACTCAACTGACAATTCATGATCGGCCAATGGCCCTTCCCTCACTCAATGGCATGCGCGCTTTCGAGGCTGCCGCTCGCCTCGGCAGCGTCAAGGACGCGGCGGAAGAACTGCATCTGACACCCTCGGCTGTCAGTCGCCACATCCGCGCGCTTGAACAAAATCTTGGCCAGGACCTGTTCGAACGCGGTTTTCGCCAGATAACGCCAACCATCAGGGGCTCCTACTATGCGCGCAGCCTCTCGGAGGCGTTCGAAGCCATCTGGCGCGCCACCGATGACGTCAGCCTCTCGGACGGCTCGCGCCACGGCAAGATCCAACGGGTCCGGGTCTTGTGCGTGCCCACCGTTCTGAACCTTTGGCTGGCGGACCGGTTGCCGAACTTTCGCCGGTTGCATCCGTCGGTGGATTTGGAGATCTCCACTTCAGGCAAGCGCGCCAACTTCGATTTGGCCATTGTCGACGAGTTCGTCTACAAGGCCGGCCCGGCTTTGACGCTGCTGATCCCGCTGCTTTTGACCCCGGTCTGTGCGCCTTCGCTTTTGGAGGGGCCTGTGCCGCTGCGATCGCCGGCCGATCTGGTCAATCATCATCTGATCCATGAATGCGAAACCATGAGATGGAAGCGTTGGCTGGAGCAGGAAGGCGTTCTGGAAACGACGCCAAAATCCAGCACAACACTGGATGATTGTACGCTCATCATGCGCGAAGCGATCAATGGCGCCGGAATAGCGCTTGCGGACACGATAATGGCGCAAGATTTTCTGCAGCAAGGCAAACTGGTCGCGCCGTTCCATGTCCGCCACACCTATCCGGCCGGCATTTACCTGCATCAGCGTCGCAGCATCGGCAACAAACCAGGCACCGGCCTGTTTCAGGATTGGCTGCTCGCTGAAGTCGCGGACCACAAGCAGGTGATGGCCATCGCTTAGGGCCCCCTACCGAAGATGTCGGCAGCCACCGCTTCACATTGGAATCCCAGCGTCGAACTTCGAATCATCCGTGCCGGGTTCAGCGATGACCCACCATCGCCTTGCATCGATAATCGCAGTTCTCATTGAATATCTTTAAGGCCAAAGCCGGCAAATAGGTTGCTTGTCGGTTCCCCTGCGGCAGGCTTAACCTGCACGCGGTCAACGCGTGAGGGCGCGTGCTGCAAAAGGGGAACATTGCCATGACGATACAGGGTGCTTCACCTGATCTGTACAACGAGGATCTGGCTCCGGCCAAAGTTCGAAACTGGGGACCATTCTCGATCTTCAACGTCTGGACGTCGGACGTCCACAGCCTTTGGGGCTACTATCTGGCCGCTAGCCTGTTTCTGTTCTGCGGCGGCTTCGTCAACTTCATCATCGCCATCGGTATCGGCTCGCTGATCATCTATGTGCTGATGAATATGGTCGGCTATGCCGGAGTGAAGACGGGCGTGCCCTACCCCGTGCTTGCCCGCGCCTCTTTCGGCATCTGGGGTGCGAACATACCGGCACTGGTGCGCGCCATCGTCGCCTGTTTCTGGTACGGCGCGCAGACGGCCGCCGCCTCGGGCGCGATCGTGGCGCTGCTGATCCGAACGCAATGGTTCGCCGATTTCAACGCCAGCACGCATTTCCTCGGCCATACCGGCCTGGAGGTGATCTGCTTCGTGGTCATCTGGGGGCTGCAACTGCTGATCATCCAGAACGGCATGGAAACGGTGCGCCGCTTCCAGGACTGGGCCGGCCCCGCGGTTTGGGTGATGATGCTGATCCTGGCGATCTATCTCTGCGTGAAATCCGGGAGATTTGCCTTCACCAGCGATATCCCGATGGACGTGTTGCTGGACAAGACGAAGGACGCGGGCGTGCCCGGCACGCCGGGATCGTGGACCTCGCTGTTTGCGGTGGCCGCGATCTGGGTCACCTATTTCTCGGCGCTCTATCTCAACTTCTGCGATTTCGCCCGTTACGCGCCGGACAAGGCATCGCTGCGCAAGGGCAACATCTGGGGCCTGCCGATCAACCTGATCCTGTTCTCGCTGGTCGCCGGCGTCACCACCATTGCCGCCTTTGACGTTTATGGCGAGGTGCTGCTGCATCCCGACCAGATCTCGGCGAAATTCGACAGCTGGTTCCTGGCAGCGCTCGCAGCCCTGACCTTTGCCGTGGCAACCCTCGGCATCAACGTGGTGGCAAACTTCGTCTCGCCGGCCTTCGACTTCTCCAACGTCTTTCCCAGGCAGATCGACTTCAAGAAGGGCGGCTATATCGCGGCCGTGATTGCCCTGCTGCTTTACCCCTTCGCGCCGTGGGAAGGCAGTGCCGCTTCCTTCGTCAACATCATCGGCGCGACAATGGGGCCGATCTTCGGGGTGATGATGGTCGACTACTACCTGATCCGGAAGGGCGAGGTCGACGTCGAGGCGCTCTACCGCGAGGACGGCGAGTTCCGTTTCCAGGGCGGCTGGCACGTCAATGCCTTCATCGCAGCAGGCATCGGCGCCATCTTCTCGTCGATCCTGCCCAACTTCACCAACTGGCTGCCGTCCTGGTGGGGTGTCTATGGCTGGTTCTTCGGCGTGGCGATCGCCGGCATTATCTACTACGTGCTGCGCACCGCCGCTCTGGGCGCAGGCGCCAAGACCGCGAAAGCCTGACGAGCATCATCAGGGGCGGCGCAAAGCCGCCCCAACTACCCGATCATCTCGGCCAATTTGCGCACCGTGTTCCAGTTGCGCGACGTGCCGATGCCCATGCGCTTGTGGTTCATTGCCGCGAGCAGCCGCGAACTTGGCCTCTCTCGCGAAAAGACGACCCAGATGTCGCCGCCGAGCGAAGTCACTTTCTCGTCCTCGGCGGCATAGGCCTGCAGTGCCGTCACGGCCTGCTCGGGTGCAGGCTTACGCATCACGCGCACCGCCACCTGATCCGCGGTCGCATTCGATTCCATCGGAAACGGATTGCCGGCGGCAAGCTTCAGCCAGTCCTCGGCACCGCGCACAATGATATCGACATGGCGGCCGAAGGTTTTTTCGAAGGCTGCCTCCAACCACTGTTCGAGGTCGGCGATATCAGTTGCCGGTGCCTCGAAGACCAGATTGCCCGTCGCCACCAGCGTGCGCGGGTTGTTCAGCCCGAGCTCTTCGGCCATGGCCTTGAGGTCGGCCATGACGACCCGTCGCCCCTCAGCCAGGATGATGCTGTAAAGCAGTGCGACATAGGTCTGCATTGCCGCCCGACCTGATCGCTACACCAGCCGGCTCTGCTCCACGGCCGCCTCGATGAAACTGGCGAACAGCGGATGCGGCTCGAGCGGCCGGCTTTTCAGTTCCGGGTGATACTGCACGCCGATGAACCACGGATGGTCCGGGTATTCGACCGTTTCCGGCAACACGCCGTCGGGCGACATACCGGCAAACACCAGGCCGCAATCCTCGAGCCGCTCCTTGTAGTCGACATTGACCTCGTAGCGGTGGCGATGGCGCTCGAAAATCTGTGTGTCGCCATAGATCTCGGCGATCTTGGAGCC
>NZ_RZQI01000272.1:0-5217 GCF_003998335.1 Mesorhizobium sp. M7A.F.Ca.CA.002.05.1.1
ACGCTGCTGGCGATCCAGCCGCCCCTGATCGAAGGACCGGCAGGGCCGGTGACGGTGACGATCTTCACCATCACCATGCTGCTTGCCTACGACATTTCGTACTATCTCTATCACGTCGCCCAGCACCGCTACCCGGTGCTGTGGGAACTGCACAAGGTTCACCATTCGGCCGAGGTGATGGTCGGCATCACCAAGGATCGCGTCCACCCGCTCGACGAATTGATGAACCGGGCCTGGGACGGCGTCATTCCCGGCATCTGCTTCGGCATCTGGTCGCTGGTGTCGCTGAACCTCGTCGAGCTGACGGTCTTCGGCGTCAACGTCTACATCATACGCAACATCCTGATGATGGATTTCGTCAGGCACACGCATTTCAAGATCTCGTTTGGACCGTTGAACAATCTGATCCTGTGCCCGCACTGGCATCAGCTGCACCACAGCACCGACCCGCGCCACTACGACAAGAACTTCGGGCTGCTCTTCTCGTTCTGGGATCGGCTCTTCGGAACCCTGTGCGTTCCGAGACCCGACGAGGACTTCAAGTTCGGTTTGATCGAACGCAACGTGCGCGACTACCAGTCGCTCGCAGGCCTCTATGTCCTGCCGCTGAAGCGGATGTGGCGGCAGATCGCCAGACATTTCCGCACCGACAAGCCCGAGCCACAGCAATCGCCGCAAAGGGGGAAGCCATGAACGGACCCGCCGTGTTCCGGATGCCGCGAACGCACCGGATCGAAATTGCGACCTCGCCAGCGCGACTGGCAGAAATCGCGCCCGCCTGGGCAGCGCTCTGGCAACGCGCCGGCGGCCTCGTTTTCCAGCATCCCGACTGGATCTCGGCCTGGTGGCACACCACACCGCATCAGGACCGTCGCGGTCTCAGGATCGGCCTGGTCTGGAGCGGCGAGCGTCTCGAGGCCGTCATTGCGCTCGCGACCTTCTGGCGCTCGGGCATCCGTATGCTGGAATGGGCGGCGAAAGATCACTGCGACTATGGCGATGTCCTGGTTGCTCCCGATGCCGAGCCACAGATCCTGCCGCAACTCTGGCAACATATCCTCGACGATGGCGGCTTCGATCTTGCCTACCTCAATCGTCTGTTGCCTGATGCCCGATTCCGGACCCTGCTTGGTCCCGCCGCCCCAGGCCAGAGCAATATCTTGCAGCCAAGCCACCGCAGCGAGGTCAGCTATCGAGTTTCCGGCGCCGGGCAACGCGGCGCACAATGGTTTGAAAGCCAGTCGAAGAAAACTCGGCAAAACTATCGCCGTGGCTACAAATTCATGGAGGAAGGCGGCGCGCTGCGTTTCCGCCTGATGGATGCACACGAAGCCCGCGAGCCGGTGCTGGAGCGCGTCGCCGCGCTGAAGCGGTTGTGGCTTGCAAAACACGGCCGCGTTTCGGACCTCTTCGACGAAGGCTCCCCCGCGCTGGCGGCACTCATATCCGTTCTGGCCAAGCTTGGATTGCTGCGCATCTTCGTGCTCGAACGCGAAGACGAGATCATCGCCATCTCGATCAATTTCGAGCAGCATGGAACGATGATGGCTTTCGTCACCACCTATGATCCGGCCTTCGAACGGGCCTCGCCGGGGATGGTCTTGATGATGGATTACATCCAGTGGTCGTTTGACCGGGGCTTGACCACGATCGATTTTCTCTGCGGCGGCGAGGATTTCAAGCGCCGCTTTGCGACGCATTCGGTGATCTTGTCGTCGGTGGTGGGTGGACGAAACCTGCGCGGACGCCTAGCCGCCCTGGCAGACCGCGCCCGCCACGCGGCGCAATCCTGGCGCCCCGAGAAATCGGCGCAGCAAGCGGAGCTGGTTGCGGCGGAGTAGCATTGCCGACGCTTTTTAGATCGCCTGCACAGCGGCAAGCGCGAAACGATCGGGCAATCCCGATCAAGGCTTGCTGTCTTCAGCTCAGAATACGGTTCGCGAAACCGGGCGCTCGACGGCTGGAGACAAGCCATCCTCACGGCCGCCCGAAGCTTGCTCGCGTGCAGGCTCGATGGCACCCGCAGGCGCGGGAACAGGGGCCGGCAGAACCACCAATTGCGGCACCTGCTTGAAGGAAAAGCCGCCGCGGATGTCGCCCATCTTGCCGGCGATGATGCCCATCGCCGCCTTTTCGAGGCTGCGGTCATAGCGCGTTTCGGCTGTGGCCGGCGCGATGATAACGGCGCAAAGTGCTGCGCCGCACAGAAGCGTTTTCATTGTTGTTGTCTCCCTGCCTGATCACGATCTAGCAGGGCGCCATTGAAAAACGGCCAAGAGACACGGTAAGCAAAGCGCCAAATGGCAGCGTAAACAATGCCTTAAGATCGCTTGCCGGCAAACTAATTCAAGTCTTTGAGACTTTGATTCAGGCGCGCTGGGATTCAGGCGCGCTGGGCGTGGACTGTGTGCCCGAGTGCCACGAACACGGTGCGCACGATGCCGGCGGCATCGAGCCCGGCATCGGCATACATCTTTTCCGGCTTGGCGTGGTCGCTGAACGCGTCGGGCAGCACCAGCGGACGCACCTTCAGGCCGCTTTCCAGCAGGCCCTCATGGGCAAGGAACTGCAGCACGTGGCTGGCGAAGCCGCCGACGGCGCCCTCCTCCACCGTCACCAGCACCTCATGCGAGCGGGCCAGCCGCCGGATCAGATCCTGGTCGAGCGGCTTGGCGAAACGGGCGTCGGCGACCGTGGTGGACAGCCCGGCAGCACCTAGCTCCTCCGCGGCGATCAGGCAATCCTGCAGCCGCGTGCCGAAAGACAGCAATGCAACCTTGGTACCCTCCTTGACGATGCGGCCCTTGCCGATTTCGAGAACCGAGCCGCGCTCCGGCATGTCGACGCCGACGCCATTGCCGCGCGGATAGCGGAAGGCGATCGGACCCTCATCATAGCTCGCCGCGGTGCGCACCATGTGGCGCAGCTCCGCCTCGTCGGCGGCCGCCATGACGACGAAACCCGGCAGTGTCGCCAGGAAGGTGGTGTCGAAGGCGCCGCAATGGGTCGCGCCATCGGCGCCGACGAAACCGGCGCGGTCGATGGGAAACCGCACCGGCAATTTCTGAATAGCGACGTCGTGGACGACCTGGTCGTAGGCGCGCTGCAGGAAGGTGGAATAGATGGCCGCGAACGGCTTGCAGCCTTCGGTGGCAAGGCCGGCGGCGAAGGTCACCGCGTGCTGTTCGGCGATGCCGACATCGAAGGTGCGCGATGGGAACGCTTCACCGAACAGGTCGAGGCCGGTGCCGCTCGGCATGGCGGCCGTGACGGCGACGATGCGGTCGTCCTCGCGGCCCTCCTGGACCAGGCTTTCGGCGAACACCTTGGTGTAGGCCGGTGCGTTGGCTGGCGCCTTGGCCTGCGCGCCGGTGATGACGTCGAACTTGTTGACGCCGTGATATTTGTCGGCGGCGGCTTCGGCCGGCGCATAGCCCTTGCCCTTCTGGGTGACGACATGGATGAGCACCGGGCCTTCGCCATTGTCGCGGACATTTTTCAGGACCGGGATCAGGTGCTCCAGATTGTGGCCGTCTATGGGGCCGATGTGATAGAAGCCGAGTTCCTCGAACAGCGTGCCGCCGGTGACATAGCCGCGTGCATGCTCGACCGCCCTTGTGATCGCACGATCCGCGCGCTTGCCGAGATAGGACGTCAGTTTCTTGCCGAAATCGCGCAGGCCGATATAGGCCTTGCCGGAGGCCAGCCGCGCCAGATAGGCGCTCATCGCGCCGGTCGGCGGCGCGATCGACATGTCGTTGTCATTGAGAATGACGATCAGCCGTGCATCGAGCGCACCGGCATTGTTCATCGCCTCATAGGCCATGCCGGCAGACATGGCGCCATCGCCGATGACGGCAATGACGCTGTTGCGGCCGCCGGAGAGATCGCGGGCGGCGGCCATGCCGAGGCCGGCCGATATCGATGTCGAGGAGTGGGCGGCGCCGAAGGGATCGTACTCGCTCTCGGCGCGGCGGGTGAAGCCGGACAGACCGCCTTCCTGGCGCAGCGTGCGGATACGGTCGCGGCGGCCGGTCAGGATCTTGTGCGGATAGGCCTGGTGGCCGACATCCCAGATCAGCCTGTCATCGGGGGTGTTGAAGACATAGTGCAGCGCCACTGTCAGCTCGACCACGCCAAGCCCGGCGCCCAGATGACCACCCGTGCGGGAGACGGCGTCGACCAGCTCGGCGCGAAGCTCGGACGCCAATTGCGGCAGTTCACTTTCCGCAAGCGTGCGCAGGTCGGCCGGGATGCGGACCTTGTCGAGAAGCGGCGTATGCGGCGTTGCGTTCACTGTGCTCGGGCTTTCGGTTGATGGGCGAATAGGCCGCCGGCCGGCGAAAGTAAATGCGTGTCAGTGACGCGGATCAGGCCCTAGTCTTTTGTCTATGCATTTCGTTCTGCCACTTTCCGGCGACGGGCATCAGCTTTCCGGCAGCGGGATGAACTCTTCCTCGTCTCCGGGAACGATGTCGAAGCGGCCCGCCTTCCATTCTTGCTTGGCCTGTTCGATGCGCTCCTTCGATGAGGAGACGAAATTCCACCAGATATAACGCTTCGAACCAAGAGAGGCGCCGCCGAACAGCATGAAATGCGCGCCGGTCAGCGACGACACGACGATCTCGTCACCGGGACGGAACACCAGCAGCCGTTCGGCTGGGAACACATCGCCCGAAATCGAGACCTCGCCCTCCAGCGTGTAAATGGCGCGTTCTTCCGCATCGGCCGGGATTTTCACGCTGGCGCCGGGCGCCAGGCGCAGGTCGGCGTAGAGCGTCTCCGAGTCGGCCCTGACCGGCGACCGCAACCCCTGGAAATCGCCGATGATGAGGCGCCCGTTGACGCCTTCGGCATCGATCTCGGGAAGCCTGAGCGCTCCTGTGTTCTCGAAAACCGGTGCCACCTCTTCCTTGTCGTCCGGCAGCGCCAGCCATGTCTGCAGACCGGATACCGACATCGGCGCGCCACGCAGTTCCTCCGGCGTACGCTCCGAATGGACGATGCCGCGGCCAGCGGTCATCAAATTCACGTCGCCGGGCTGAATGACCATTTCGGTGCCGAGTGAATCGCGGTGCCGGATCTTGCCGTCGAACAGATAGGTGACCGTCGACAGGCCGATATGCGGATGCGGACGGACGTCGAGCGCCTGGCCGGCCCGCAGGATGGCAGGACCCATGCGGTCGAAGAAGATGAACGGCCCGACCAGCCGCCTTT
>NZ_RZQI01000272.1:5227-6668 GCF_003998335.1 Mesorhizobium sp. M7A.F.Ca.CA.002.05.1.1
GCGCACCTGAAAGCCGCCGATGTCCTTGGCGTTCGGAATGACCATCAATTCGATCTGGTCGCTGGCAAAGGCGTCGCCTGCCTCAGGGTCTTTCCCGGGGAAGAAGCTCATGGACTCTCCTTGTCGGCCGTCGAAGGCCGCCTGGCCGCGTCAGGCAAAGCGGATCGCCGCCTTTGCCCGCAGCTTGGCCGCCACCTCTTCGCGATTACGCGGATGCTGATGGGTTTCCAGGGAATCGAGCAGTTCGCGCGCCGAGGCCGCGATGGCTTCGACGGCATGGTCGAAGGCGTGCTGGTTCTGCTTCGAGGGTCGCGTCGTTCCGCTCAGCTTGCGGACGAACTGAAGAGCCGCGTCGCGCACCTCGTCAGGGGTTGCCGGCGGATCAAAATTGAACAGGGTCTTGATGTTTCTGCACATCGCTTCCGTATCTCCTCTTGTCCTTGAGCTGTTTCAATCGGGACGAGTTATATCCTCGATCATGATCATGTCCAAAAACCGGTGAGGCGAGCCTATGTTCGGACCGGGCCTCAATCCGCGTCGAGCGGCTCCGTTCCGACCGGCTTGCCGTCGCGCGACAGCCTGATCTTCTCGACCTTGTCCTCGGCGGCCTTCAGCAGCCGGTCGCAATGCGCCTTCAGCGCCTCGCCACGTTCATAGATCTTGATCGACTGGTCGAGCGGCACGTCGCCACGCTCCAGATCATCGACGATCTTCTCCAGCGCATCGAGTGCCTGCTCGAAGCTCATCGCCTTGACGTCTTCGTTGGTCTCATCGGCCATCATTCATCCTTTCATCAGTCGCCCGACATGGGCGGCGACCGAAAATGCCAATCCCTGCAGATCGTAGCCGCCCTCGAGCAGGCTGACGAGCCGGTTGCCGCTGTGGCGTGCCGCGCGCTGCATCAGTTGGCCGGTCGCCCAATCGAAATCATCCTCGGTCAGATTGATCTCGGCCAGCGGATCGCGGTGGTGCGCGTCGAACCCCGCCGAAATGATAATCAGGTCGGGCGCGAAATTGTCGAGCGCGGGCAGGACGCGCGACAGGAAGGCATCGCGAAACACCTCGCTGCCAGTCTGCGGCGCCAGCGGCGCGTTGACGATGTTGCCGGCGCCCGTTTCGTTCTTCGCTCCGGTGCCGGGATAAAGCGGCATCTGGTGTGTCGAGCAATAGAGCACCGACGGATCGTCCCAGAAAATGTCCTGCGTGCCATTGCCGTGATGCACGTCCCAGTCGACGATGGCAACGCGTTCGACACCGTGTTTCTTCTGCGCATAACGCGCCGCGATCGCCGCCGTGTTGAACAGGCAGAAGCCCATGGCCGTGGTCTTTTCGGCATGATGGCCGGGCGGCCGGGCGGCGACGAAGACGTTGTCGGCGCGGCCCGAAAAGACGTCATCGACGGCGGCGTTGGCGGCGCCGATCGCGGTGATCGCCTCTTGCC
>NZ_RZQI01000273.1:0-6659 GCF_003998335.1 Mesorhizobium sp. M7A.F.Ca.CA.002.05.1.1
CCTCAAGGGAATGTCCCCGATGGTGATCGTGCTGAGGCATGCCCTGCCCAATGCCTGGGCTCCGATCGTCACTGTGGTGGCGTTCAACCTGGCGTATCTCATCGTCGGAGTGGTCGTGGTCGAGGTCGTTTTCGTCTACCCCGGCATCGGCCAGCTGATGGTTGACGCGGTGAAATCCAGGGATGTTCCGGTTGTCCAGGCCTGCGCCCTGATTTTCGCCGCGACTTACATCCTTCTCAACCTGCTAGCCGACATTATTTCCATCGCCACCAATCCCAGGCTCTTGCACCCACGATGACCAGATCCGAATCTGTCGCGGCGGTTCAAAGGCTGAGGCGCTCGCGTGCCACCCGGGCGAAAACTGCGCTGAAGAAGGCACCGTTCAGCGCATGGTTCGGCATCGTCGTGATCCTCGGCTACGTCTTTGTTGCGGTCTTCGCGCACTGGATAGCCCCATATGGCGAGACGCAGGTTTTCAGCGAAGCCTTCGCGCCGTGGAGCCAGGAGTTCAAACTGGGAACCGATCAGCTCGGCCGCGACATGCTCACCCGCTTGATCTACGGTGCGCGCAATACCATCGCTATCGCGGTCGCGACCACGTTACTGTCCTTCGCGGTCGGCGTCTCGCTCGGCCTTCTTGCCGCATTGTACAGGGGGTGGCTCGACCAGATCTTGTCGCGTGCAGTGGACGTGCTGATGTCAATCCCGAGTCTGATCTTCGCGCTGGTGCTGCTGACGATCTTCGGCTCGTCGATCACGAGCCTGATTGTCATCATTGCGCTTCTGGATTCCACCCGGGTCTTTCGGCTTTCTCGCGCCGTCGGGCTTAACGTGGCGGTGATGGAATATGTCGAGGTGGCACGATTGCGCGGCGAGGGACCGAAATGGATCATCGCCAAGGAAATCCTTCCCAATGTCATGCCGCCACTGGTCGCCGAGTTCGGCTTGCGATTCTGCTTCGTCTTCCTGACAGTCGCGGCGCTGTCGTTTCTCGGCGTCGGTATTCAGCCGCCGACGGCCGATTGGGGATCAATGGTGCGCGAGAACGCGACCCTGATCACCTACGGCGATGTCACCCCGCTACTTCCGGCCGGCGCGATTGCTCTCCTTACCGTGTCCGTGAATTTCGTGGTGGACTGGTTCCTGCAAGCAACAAGCGGGTTGCGGGATGAAAAGTAGCGGCCCAGGCCCACGCGAAAAAGGAAAGGATCTGCTTCAAATCCGCAATCTGCATGTGGAGGGGTTCTCGGATGAGCGGTGGCATCCCATTGTCCACGGGGTCGATCTGACGCTGAAGCGGGGCCAGGTTCTTGGGCTGATCGGAGAGTCAGGCGCCGGCAAGTCTACCATTGGCCTTGCCGCAATGGGTTATGCCAAGCCGGGCTGCCGGATCACGCAAGGCTCGGTCCTGTTCGACGGGATTGATCTTCTGGCAGTCAATGAAAAAGGGCGCCGTCGCCTCAGGGGCTCCCGCATTGCCTATGTCGCGCAAAGCGCGGCTGCCTCTTTCAATCCGGCACATCGGCTCTTGGAACAAACCGTCGAAACCGCGGTGGCGCATGGACTTGCCGGCCGGGAAGAGGCGAACCGGAGCGCCGTCGATCTTTATCGACGCCTTCAACTCCCAGAACCGGAGACCATAGGCTTTCGTTATCCTCATCAGGTCTCCGGCGGGCAGTTGCAACGGGCAATGACAGCGATGGCAATGGCTTGTCGTCCGGACCTCATAATATTCGACGAGCCAACAACGGCGCTCGACGTGACCACGCAGGTTGAAGTTCTAGCTTCCATTCGCAACATCGTGGAGGAACTCAGCACCGCTGCAATCTATGTGACGCATGACCTGGCGGTGGTGGCGCAAATGGCGGATCGTATCATGGTTCTGCGCCACGGACGTACCGTGGAGGAGGCAGACACACGCCAGATGCTGGCCTCACCCAGCCAGGAATATACAAAAACGCTCTGGGCCGTACGCAAGCTCGCCAAGCCCGAAGTTCCAGCCGATGACTATCTGCTGACGATAGACAACGTTACCGCGGCCTATGCAGGAAAGGTCAAGGTGCTCCAGGATGTCTCCATCAAGGTTCCGCGCGGAAGAACCGTGGCTGTGGTCGGCGAATCCGGTTCGGGGAAATCGACGCTCGCTCGAGTCGTCACCGGCCTTTTGCCGCCAATTTCAGGCTCGATTTCTTTTGCCGGCCAGCTTCTTTCCACGGGCCTGAAGACGCGGCCGAAAGAGGTCCTGCGCCGCATACAGATGATTTATCAGATGCCCGACAACGCCCTGAATCCGCGCCAAACGGTCGAAGAAGTCATAGCTCGGCCGCTCGAATTCTACCTCGGCCTTAAGGGCGCGCGGAGGGATCGCCGGATCGGCGAACTTATGCACATGGTCGAGATGAGCGAAGATTTTCTGGAACGCCTGCCTGGCGAGCTGTCGGGTGGCCAAAAACAGCGCGTCTGCATTGCCCGGGCGTTGGCTGCCGATCCGGAGCTTATCATCTGCGACGAGATCACGTCCGCGCTCGACCAGATCGTCCAAGAGGAAATTCTCAAGCTTCTCATACGTCTCCAACGTGAACTCGGAATGAGCTACATCTTCATTACCCATGACATTGCTACGGTGCGCGCGATAGCCGACGAAATCGTCGTCATGCACCGCGGCAAAGTCGTCGAGCAGGGATTGAAGAGCGAAGTTCTCACGCCACCGCACGCGGCCTATACCGAACGGCTTTTGTCCTCTGTTCCGGAAATGAATCCGGACTGGCTGACAAGGCTGCTGGCCAGCCGGAAGATCTGACGGATCGGCTATCCGCGCCCGGCATGTTCCTCACTGTCAGCTTCCTGGAGCGCTAACGCTGCTCGATCAGCGTCTTCGCCGCATCTTTCCCCACCGAGAGGATGCGATCGGACAATTCCGTTCCGCCCACGGCGCGGGCCATTTGCAGCGTGCCGAGGAGCGTTGCGAAGACAGCCAGCGCCACGCCCTCCGGATCCTTGGCCTGCGGTAGCGCTTGCGCCAACTGGCGCACCAAAGCCAGCAGGTGGTCTGTATAGGCTTCACGCGTCTCAGGCGGCTGACGGGCGAGCTCCGGCAGCAGCGCGGCTGACGCGCAGCCCTTTCCGGGATTGTCCCGGTGCTCGGCCGACAGATACGTGCCGATGGCCATCTCCACGCCCGAAGCTAATGCTTCTGCCAGTTGCTGCGCCTGAAGCTCCATCGCCGCCGCCACGCTTTCGCGGACAAGCTGCGCCTTGGATTGAAAGTGCGGATAGAAGGCGCCGTTCGTCAGCCCGGCGTCGCTCATGATGGTCGCCAGTCCGGACGCGGCGATGCCGTCGCCGCGAAAGCGTTCTGCCGCGACCTCCAGGATCCGTCCGCGCGAGGCGTCCTTCCGGCCCTTTTCGTAGCGCATGGCTGCTATTCCTTTCTGCTATTGCATTATGAGTGTAATCTGATATTACGACTGTAATTCAACGGGCGCAAAAAAGCTAGCCCTCATGATTTTGGAGCACGAAATGAATGCGAATTCCGAAAAAACCGCTGTTGTGACGGGAGCCTCTTCGGGCATTGGCCGCGCCAGTGCCGAGGCTCTGGCAAAGGCGGGGTTCACAGTCTTCGGAACCAGCCGGCGCAAGGCCGACAACGGCCCGGACGGGGTGACCATGCTGGTTTGCGACGTGACCGACGGTGAGGCCGTTGCCGCACTCGTTTCTACGGTGCTGTCGCAGACCGGCCGGATCGACCTCTTGGTCAACAATGCCGGCGTCGGCCAGCTTGGAGGCGCCGAGGAATTCTCGATTGCACAGGTGCAGGCCTTGTTCGACGTCAATCTGTTCGGCGTCATCCGCATGACCAATGCGGTGCTGCCGTCGATGCGGCGGCGTGGCGAGGGGCGCATCGTCAATATCGGCTCTGTGCTGGGACTGGTGCCGGCGCCGTATTCAGCGCATTATTCGGCGGTCAAGCACGCGCTCGAGGGCTATTCGGAATCGCTCGACCACGAGGTTCGTGCCTTCAGTATCCGCGTCTCGGTCATCGAGCCGGCATTCGTTCGCACTGTCTTCGACCAGAACGGGATCCAACCGGATTCGCCGTTGCAGGAATACGATCAGGCTCGAGCTACGCTGGAAGCGCTGCTTCGCGATGTGATGCCTGTCGCCGATCGGCCCGAAGTGGTGGCGCAGGTGGTCGTCAAAGCAGCGACCGATGCCCGTCCGCAACGGCGCTACACCGCCGGCAGGGCAGCGCGCCAGGTCAGCCTGCTGCGTCGCTTTGCTCCCGCGGGGATATTCGACAAGAGCCTGCGCAAACAGTTCCGCCTGCCGGTTTGAACAACAGCGAGCAGAGGATTTTACGCACATGCGACTGGCAACGACAACACGATTGGCCAGCCCCCGCAAGGCGGAGGTGCCAAGCATGACACATGGGTTCAAGCGGTCGCCCCACTTACGGGCATCGTTCCAGGACACGCCAACGCACTCCGTCGATGTCGGCGGCACGGCATTCGTCTATCGGCAGCTCGGACCAAGGACGGGCGTGCCGGTAATCCTGCTGAACCATCTCGGCGCTCAACTGGACAATTTCGATCCACGCATCGTCGATGGCCTCGCCGCGACCCGGTGGGTGATTGCCTTCGACAACAGGGGCGTTGGTGCTTCAGGCGGCAAAACGCCGTCACGCATCGCCGAGATGGCACGGGATGCGGTCGCCTTTGTCCGGGCGCTGGGGTTCGATCAAGTCGATCTCTTCGGTTTCTCGCTCGGCGGCTTCGTGGCGCAGGAGATCGTGCTGACCGAGCCCAGGCTTGTGCGCAAGCTCATCCTGGCCGGCACCGGGCCGGCCGGCGGCCAAGGCATCGACAAGATGACGCCACTGACGATCGTGGACATGATCAAGGGTGCGCTGACTTTTCGGGATCCGAAATACTATCTGTTTTTCACCAGAACGGTGAACGGGCGCCGCGCCGCGAAGGCGTTCCTGCAGCGGCTGACAGAGCGCAAGGCCGACCGCGACAGGCCGATATCGCTTAGCGCGTTCGGCGCGCAACTCCGGGCGGTGAAGGCTTATGGACTACAGGCGCCGCAAGATTTGAGCGTCATCCGCGTCCCTGCGCTGATCGCAAATGGCGATCACGACAGGATGGTGCCGAGCGTCAATACCCACGATCTCGCCCGCCGCATTCCGGGGGCGCAATTGGTGATCTATGCGGATGCCGGCCATGGCGGGGTGTTCCAGAACCACGCGAATTTCGTTCCGAAAGCATTGGCCTTTCTCGAGGCCTGACACCCCTCACCGGGCGGCTTTCGTCCCGAACATCAACAATCTCTCAGAAAGTCACTGCCATGAAGGCATTCGTCGTCGACAAATACAGCAAGAACGGCACGCTGCGGCTGGCCGAAATGCCGGAGCCGAAACTCGGGGACAGTGATGTCCTGGTCGAGGTCCACGCCGCGGCGGTGAACCTGCTCGATTCCAAGGTCAAAACCGGAGAGTTCAAGCTGATCCTGCCCTATCGCCGGCCGTTCATCCTGGGTCACGACGTGGCCGGGAGGGTTGTCCGCGTGGGATCGAAAGTCCGCAAGTTCAAACTCGGCGACGACGTCTATGCGCGGCCGCGCGATGGCCGGATCGGGACGTTCGCCGAGTTCATAGCCATGGATGAAGCCGACGTGGCCCTGAAGCCCGGGAACCTCAGCATGGAGGAGGCGGCCTCGATCCCGCTGGTCGGCCTGACCGCCTGGCAGGCGCTCATCGAAAGGGCCAGCCTGAAGAGGGGACAGAAGGTCTTCATTCAAGCCGGATCCGGCGGCGTGGGGACATTCGCCATCCAACTGGCAAAGCATCTCGGCGCGACCGTTGCGACCACCGCCAGCGCGGCGAGTGCCGGTCTGGTCAAGGGGCTCGGCGCCGATGTCGTCGTCGACTACAGGAAAGACGATTTCGAAAAAGTCCTGTCGGGCTACGACGTCGTCTTGAACAGCCAGGACGCCAAGACACTTGAAAAGTCACTGAATGTGCTGAAACCGGGAGGCAAGCTCATCTCCATCTCCGGCCCACCGGATCCGGACTTCGCCAGGGAAAAGGGACTGAACATGGTGCTGAGGCTGGTGCTTCGCCTGCTGAGCCGCGGTATTCGAGCGAGAGCCAAGCGCCGTGGCGTGACGTTCTCGTTTCTCTTCATGTGGGCGCAGGGCGAGCAGTTGAGCAAGATCGCATCGCTCATCGAAGCCGGCGCGATCCGCCCGGTCGTCGATCGGGTCTTTCCCTTCGAGGCGACCAACGAGGCGCTGGCCTATGTCGAAACAGGACGCGCCAAGGGCAAGGTCGTCATCAAGGTCCGATAGCAACTCAGCTGCGATCGAGGTCAGCCGCGCCGGGCTGCATCGATCGCCGCGACGTCGATCTTCGTCATCTCCATCATTGCATCAAAGGCGCGTTTGGCTTCCTCGCCGCCGGCCGCCATGGCCTCGGTCAACGTGCGCGGCGTGATTTGCCAGGACACGCCCCATTTGTCCTTGCACCAGCCGCACGCGCTCTCCTGGCCGCCATTGCCGACGATGGCGTTCCAGTAGCGGTCGGTTTCCTGCTGATCGTCGGTGGCGATCTGGAACGAGAAGGCCTCGCTCTGCTTGAATGTGGAGCCGCCGTTCAATCC
>NZ_RZQI01000274.1:0-6636 GCF_003998335.1 Mesorhizobium sp. M7A.F.Ca.CA.002.05.1.1
TAGGTGTAGAGTGCCTCATGACCGATGACCCAGCCTTCCATATCGTCCTGGCTACCGTGCTTCGCCGCACCCTCGGCGAAACCCGCGTCGAAATGGTTCAAGCCCATGCCGCTCTCGCTGAAGTTCGGATGAACGTGAGGGACGACACCGCGCGCCGCTATCATGTGCGCCTAGGTCTCACCACAACGGCACCCCTCCGCCGTCCTTGAGTGGTCCTTAGCTCCCACGCGCTACGGCGGCGACCCATTCTGTCCTGTCCACAAACCTATACCTTCGTGAACACGATGCTTGACATGTGCACCAATCGTCCACTAAGTGATGTACACCAATTCTCTTAGAGGAAAGTGCACACATGATCATCGGCTATGCTCGCGTTAGCTCCACTGGCCAAGACCTCGACACCCAGCTTGAGAAGCTTGCGGCTGCCGGTGCTGAAAAGGTCTTCAGCGAGAAGCGGTCTGGTTTGGACGAGACGAGGCCCGAGCTTGAGAAGGCTCTGGAGTTTGCCCGTGAGGGTGACGTGTTCGTGGTGACCAAGGTGGACCGTCTGGCGAGATCAGCGGCGCACCTCCACCAGATCGTCGGGACGCTCGACAAGAAGGGCGTTGGTTTCAAGGTGCTGGACGACGCCTCGCTCGACACCACCACCCGAACGGGCAAGCTGGTCTTTGGTATCCTCGCCAGCATCGCCGAGTTTGAGACGGCCCTTCGGAAGGAGCGCCAGATGGAAGGCATCGCCAAGGCGAAGGCAAAGGCAGCGGCCCAAGGCGAGCCATGGAAGACCGGCAGGCCGGTGACGCTCGACCATGCCCTGATCAGGGCCCTGAAGGCTGACGGGCGCTCTGTGAGGCAGATTGCAAAGGAAGCCGGGTGCTCACCTTCAGCGGTCCAGAAGGTTCTGACAGCCGCTGGCTGACGACAAGCCACACCACTAGCACTACGAAGGCGGCTTCCAATGCCACCAGCACGATGAACGCGCGTCGTCACCGACTGACAACGGCCACCATCAGCACCTATCCAACGCTCCTCCCCCAAGCTGACCCGCGCGGTTCTCCCCTGCATTGCGATTGCCTGTTGCCTTGTTTGCTCCTTCCGGGGCGACTGGACGTGGCACTTGGCGGGTCAGCTTTGGTGAGGCGCGTTTGTCCTTATCCGTGCATTTCCATGGGGACAGCCTCTTCGACCACCCAACAAAGGAGCAATGGAATACACGACCGAACTACTCGACCGAACCACCGGCGACCTCGACACCGTCTCACTCGGCAACTGGGTCACCGTGACTGAATACGGCATCCTGAAGGGTGTCGGAACTCGGCAAGTCCGAGCAGTCTTGTCCCACCTCGGGCTACTCCAAGAACACCTTGAGGTGTCTAAGTCAGGGCACTCTCGGGTAGCCCGAAGACGCCTTACGGACGAAGCCGTCAAAGCCGGTCTCGGCAAGCGCATCTATCCAAGGAAGGCGGGGAGCTATCCCTTCGATGTCCTATCGCCGGAGGGCCAATCTTGGGCCGACCTCAGGTGGGAGGATGCGGTCAAGACCATGGCGTCTGAGATCGCTTCAAGCCCAATCGTCATAACGGCCAAGGAATGCCTCGACAGCTTCAAGGCTTCTCGTCGGTCAGAAATGACACCTCAGATGGAAGTCTGCTTCCTGTCCGACCACTTCCCTGACCTCCCCCAGGTCGACATCTGCAGGATCACCGGAGCATCGCCCCGAATGGTTTCCCTGCATGTGAACACCCGAGCGGACCAGATCAGGGCATGGAAGGCTTGGAAGCTGAAGGTTCTTCCGTGACCAAGCACGCCACCTTCCATTCATGATTGACACCTGCGGTTGGACTTCGAATTGAACCCGGACTGGGGATTTCCCTCCTTGGTCTCTCCCTTCGGTGGTCTTCAACCCGAGGGTTCCCCTATGTCCCCAATTGGTCCGCCTTCGGGCGTTCCCTGACTACGTCACCATGATCGTCATCCGACTGGATACCTACATTACACAAGGAGTTACATCGTCGAAAAATGACTACCGATGAGAAGGCGCTGGCGACCCTACGTCAGCCCGGATGGGACCCGAACGGGCTCCATGACCAATACGTTACCGAACATGTCGTGACGGCTTTCCTTGCGCCCTACCGGGACAGCCACCCCGAGGGTCGACCACTTCACGAACACCGGCTTGGAGCGTCGTGGACGGGGCCAAGGAATGCGGCTGGGGATCAGACCTATCTGCCGTCGCTATGGGCCATCCTCGACCATGTGGCCGACGTCAAGGACCTAACTGACAGACAGGTGGTCCATCTCGTCATGACCTCGACCGACAGCGAAAGCTACAAGCCGGAAGAGTGGCAGACTATGGTCGAGGGCAAGATTGCTGAGGCCAAGGTCCGTCACGATGCCAAGCGCAAGAACGAGAGAAATAACCACGACGATGAACGGGCCGAGCGAGGGGGCCGGGAACGGTTGACGCTCGACCACCTACCGGGCCAGCGGGTGATACCTGACGAGGCCATTTCACAGCGCGCGAAGATGCGCCGAACGAAGTCACTGAAGGAAGCGAAGCAGCGGCGAGACCAGAGGCGGAAGACTGCCGAGGGTGTCGTGATCCAACCGAAGAAGGAGGAGTGGCGGGCGATGAGCCCCGAGCAAGTGAAGCAGTATCACCAGACTATGGAGCGGCTGGTTGCCATGGGTGCCCTCGACCCGTTCACCGTGGACGAGATCGAGAACCCCGAGGGCTCGCCAATAGCGTATCTCTACCGAATGGGTCGGATGACCGCCAAGGGTGACCGGGCATGACGTTCGATGACATCAGGCGGCGTGACTGGGCTGCGACCTATCCCACGCGAGAGGCAGCCCTTGCCTTGGTCGAATGGATCAAGGCCGATGACTGGGAGACCATCTCGCAGCTAGACCGGAGACTGCCGGGGATCGGCATCGAATGGACCCAGAGCTTCAACACGGCTGCTGAACGATGCTTTGAAGTCTACGGCTATCCCGAGCTTGAGGCCGTGGCAGTCGCACGGCGTATTGCCGAGATGTCTATGAGACCCACGGCGCCGCGTGGAAGGGTCGCCGGAGCCAGCGATGGTCTTGCCGGAGCAACGACCCCAACCGGCCTTAGCGCGCGTCCAGAAGGCCTACAGACGATGACCTTTGGGTTCACCCTAAGGCGCTGACCCAGCCACCACAAGACCGACATACCGCACCCGGAGCAATGACGCGCCGGGGCGATCCATCACGACCAGAAGGAACGAACACTATGAACGATTTCAGCAAGGCCTCCGGGCTCCAGATCAACAGCAACCAGATCGACATTCGCGGGCAGGAAGCACGGGACCGACAGGGCCTTGAAGACCGCGTGGACCAGATGCGGCGCGACCATGAGCAGGCCGAGAAGGATCGTAAGGAAGCCGCCTTTCAAGAGCAGATCGCGGCGCAAACGGAAGCAGGCCTTCGGGCAAATCAACAGCTTCAGGCTAAGCGCCTTGGCATCAACACCGGGCAGGCGCTGAACGAGAGCCAGAAGGCTCAGGTAGCAGCGGCTAAGCCCATGAATGGCTCAGCGCCGCAGGTCCTTGTGGATCAGCTTGCGGTGACCGTTGGTGGCATCCAGTTGGGACCCCAGCAGGCCAAGGACATGGCGGCACGTGGGGAGATCAGCCAGGGCGACTACGTCGCGGCTGTGAACGCAGCTCTGGTCCCCTACGGCTATTCTTTCAGGTAACCACGGGGGCCGAGAGTGACGACGGGGCTTCGGCCCCTGAGTTGCCCACCGTGGGCGACCAGACCGACGACGATGAACTGACAGCCGACCAGAAGGAAGAGAAGCAGTATGCCGAGTTTGTGCGCATGGCCGACCAGAGCCTTGACCGCTTCAGGGACACTCACAGCGAACCCCAACAGCAGTTCATTGTTGACGCCTTCGTGGAGACTGGAGAAATCCCGACTGGGGAAGCCTTTGGGATCGAGGAGGTTGAAGCGGCTGTGGTCGTGGCTGCATTCGAGCAGCATCTGGAGCGCAACGTGCTTAGGCAGCATGGGCTGACCCTTGACACCTACTTTGAGCATGTCGACGACGCCGACTACCCGGCACTACGCAAGGCTGCAGCTAAGGGCGAATGGCACGTCTTCCATGGGCATGCCCAAGCCATAGCAGCCGCCCGGAAAGCCGGCACAGCCTTCACTGACTAACGCGTCCCCTGCCCCCGATGCATCGCCCCAAGAGGTGTGTCGGGGGTGGGTGCTTTGGGACCGGTATTCTACTGCCCAGCCTTGACCTGAACGAAGCGCATTGAGACTTTCCTGTCTCCGATGTATGCCCTAGACGGGTTGATGCTCACGGTGGGCCGCCGCCTTAGAGAAGGACAAAATGTTCCGGCCGCTGCGTACGCCGCCGTTCGTCTAGTTTGGTGGGCATAGTGGCTCTGATTTATGGGCTGATTAAGGGATGGCGCTCCGCCACGGTCGCCATTCTGGCGCGACTGATAAGGGCGAAGCGCGCTTGGGCGGAGATCGCGCGGCAAGCTCGTGAGCGAGCAGACCAGTAGAGGACACAGCGGGGGCCTTTTGTATACAGCATGAAGATTGTGGCGTCCTGCCCCACCGCCCCCAGCGCACGCTAGCCTTTCCTGGCCCTTAAGCGGGCTCCGAGCCTTCGGCGAACGGTTCTTCCGCGCGGTCAATGGGGTCCAGCACGTTCACCGGGACCCCTTTCGCTCTGGTGTACTCAATGAGCTTCTGCACGACGTGTTCTGCGACCAAGGTGACGCCCATACACATTTCGCTGAGATCATGTCTGGACAGGCGTATGGCGGTGCCGACCGGAAATGCACGCTCTTTCCAGTGCATCCCGAGCATAATCGGCCCACCTCGCGCCACGAACGACTGATCCGTCCCTATCGTGGCGTTGTCCATCAAGACGCTCTGACCGTCCTCGCCAACTACAGAAGCGCCAAACAAGCACCACCGAATGCGAAGTTCGCCGCTTGGAGCATCCTCCAAAGTCACATTGCCCATCCGATGTGAGAGGCAGTTTCGAGCGAGCCGAAAGGTCTCGAACATTTCCCCAAGATCAGGCCTGAGTTGCAGGTCCAGCGCTAGCCAACTGTACTGCGCGCCTACGTTGAGCTTCTCGAACTTCCGTTTCGCCTTCAGGTCTTCGCTTTCGGAATAGGTCATCGTTTGAAGGAGGAGGTGTATGAAAAATGCCTCCGTCAGGAACATAGAAAAACTGTCTGCCAAATCCCTTAGACAGTTGCCGATGGTCCAGCTTTCGAACTCCTCAAGGTAGTGTCGCTTCATTTCATCTGATGGGTCTGGTGGGACGAAATGGAACTGCACGTTGTCAGAGAGGATATGCGAGATAGGAGGATCTACCGCTATAGCGTTCGTACCGACCCCCATGAAAACAGACGCCCTCCGCACTCCGACTTCGGCCACCGCCTTCAGCTTGTTGAAGTCGATATTGAGTTGCATCTTGGGGGGCAGTGCTTCGGTATCGTCCATGCGACAGACTACCAGAAAGATGGCCAACGCGGAGTTTGTATCTGCCTTGACAGAAGGTACACCGCTCGGGCACAAAGAGGTACACCGAGCTTAACCGCTTCGGGGGAAGAGCCCCTTCTACCCCCTTGATTTTTAACGGTTAGTTCGGGTGGAACGCCTCAGTGGGATTTGGCATTTAGCGCCGTCCGGGGGCACCAGCAACATGCCGTTTGTCACGGTGGTGTAACCGCCGCAAAGCTGAAGACGTTCTATCCAGGTGGAAACGCCGAGCGGGATGCAACTTTGGTCGATGGTATTGTTGGAGCAGGCATCGACGTCGCTCTCACACACACGTGTTCTTGCGAGGCGAATACGACTTCTCCTTCTTCGGCAAGAAGTCGCTTGAATGTTGCGGCGGCGGATGCACGCTCGAACACCCGCTTCAGACGCACGATTTCCGCGTCGGATCGCGATGGAGTTCCAACTGTTCAGCTTCTGAGGTTGACGCTCTCCACAGGAATGGCAAGACCAAGGTCCAGCTTGTGAATGGCATTCCGCGGGCGCAATGTCGCCACGAACCCGACGGCCAGGGGCCTGGATCGCAAATAGTTCGCGGCTCAGGCCCCTCGTCCGTCCCGGACAATGCTATGGGGGCTCTTCTGCCGGGCGCTCCGGCCCTTGTTGTGCTGGCCCGGTCAAATTCCACCGGATGAACGTAGCATCCTTCCCGGTGACTTCCCGCACCGCCCTTAACAGCACCTCATGCAAGACGCGCGTCTGTCTGTAGTGGTCGCAATGCGGCGATATGAACGGCTTGATGATGCTCAGGTGCAGCGCTTCCGCCGCCACGAGAAAGCGCTCGATTTCAGCCAGCGATAATCGCTTTGAAGGTTTTGACCGAGCCATTGCGACACCTTTTAAGAGTCGCCCCACCCGAGGATAATATTCCTACTTTCCTCAAGGCATGTAAAGCGGTCACGCCCAAAGCCACCACTAAGACAGGAACCAGGCGGGAGACGCCGTCCCAGGGATGCGACGACGCATTGCCGAGATATTTCTCTGTTGTCGCGCAAAGAAAAAAGCCCGTCGCGGTTTGGCGGCAGGCTCTCTCTATGGGCTCCAGTGGACTAGAATTTGTAGGCGATGCCGAAGCGA
>NZ_RZQI01000275.1:0-6632 GCF_003998335.1 Mesorhizobium sp. M7A.F.Ca.CA.002.05.1.1
CATCGTGCCGCCGAACTGCCTGTCTGGCTGCACAGATACAATTGGCATCGTCCACATGGCAGCCTAAAGTCAAAAACGCCTATCAGTCGCCTCGCCCTGATCGAGGACAACCTGTTGAAGCTCCACATCTAGGGCATGCGAAAATAGAAAATAACGGGCAAAAAGATGCGCCTTTTCCGACTCCGAGCCTAGATGGTTGAAAGCCTCGAAGTACTCCTTCGTCCGCTCGAGGAGATCTCCCGCATAAAGCGCCAACGGCTGTGACACGGTGACCCTCGGGCGCGCCTTGACCTTCGGCGTCTCAGGTCCACTCTTGGCCATCTCAGATTATCGGCTTAATTCCGGTGCCGGTATGCGACAAAGCCGAACAGAGTAGCCGCTGCGACGTTGAAGATTGCCCACAGCTCGCGCGGCAAATGAACCGGCATGAACGGGTTGAAGATCGCTGCCGCTCCAAACAGCGCCCAAGCCAGGGTGCGATTTTCAGGGCCTGATCGCCACACCATGGCTCCGCAGTAGATCCCGGCGAAAAAGACCACCACGCGGAGGAATTGGTAATAGCCGTACGGCCATGGCGCTACCGCCAGCAGCGAGGCAATAGCTACACAGATGCAGACCAACCGGACCGTTCCGGCCGGCGTCGAAAAGCATTATTTTCAGCAAACTTGATCCTCAAACGCCCAGCACGGTTGTTAGTGGAGTTTCGGCGCCCGCCATATATTTGAAAAGCCAGATTGCCCAAGTGATCGGCCAAATGAACGCCAACATCGCATCCAGGCTCAAGTTAATCAGGATTTTTACGACCACTGATGCATGGCCCTGCCATGTGTCGACGACATTCATCACGTAGGTGATCGGCCCGCCCAGCATGAAGAGGAGGCCCAGCGGAGCTGACATGATGTTCTTCAGCATGTTTGTGTCCCTCAGAAAGGCGTGACCTTCAGTGACAGTGATACGCGCCGGTCTTATGGTTGGTATGGCAACCGTTGGCATCAGTGCCGCCACTGTGTGCAAACGCGCCGGTCGCGCAAGCGATTATTGCAGCGGCCATAGCCGCGAGAAATGTTGTTTTCATTTTATTGCCCTCCCAAAGTATTTCAGACAGAGCACTATTGCCGGTCGGGCACAAGCTGCTCGTGGCACTGTGAACACAAATAGGATAGATGCTCCTCTGTGCAGGCCAAGATCGGGCGAGGAGAATACTTTGGATGGATTGCGATTGATGCACGTCCCGTTGGCGATCCTGCTGACATGGCCAAGGGTGGCGACGGCAAATGAATGCCTCTCGAAGTACACCAAGACCGACGTCTGCGCCTACGCAAAAAAAATGCAAACCGAAATGGCTCCAGCATTGCCCATGCTGATCAGTTCGAACATCTCCGTTCGGAGCATCATCGCAATCGGGCCAAGGATCGTTTTCAACGCCACCTGGGCTCAGACCGATGCGGAAGTAGACGCCAAATTGTTGGCTGCTGGCGTCTCGCGGCCGGTCTATGTCCAGAAGATCGATGAAATGACCAAAAACTATGTCTGTCGTGCGGAGGAACTATCTGCCTTCGTTCGCCTGGGCGGTGAGATCCAGTACACGTATACGACTGTGGATAATTTCCCAGTCGCGAACCCGCTCGTAGCACTCTGTCCTTAGAGCATCGCAGCACGGCTCATGACATGACTAGTCGCGGCCGATCAACCAGTTGATCAGCAGCCATGATCATTTGTTGGAACTCAATTGAGCCTGATCCGCACTAGCAAGTGGATAGAAGTGAATGTGCGGTTGCCCTTTAGCTCTACTATGCATAGAAACCACTCTGCCGGGGGGCGTAAAGTTGGGGTTGTGAGTGCGTGGGCTCTAAATTCGAAAAACTAAATAAGTTGCGTGACTCACTGCGAGAATCCAACCACGATTTTCGGGCGAGCACTCAGCTATTCAACAGCCTGGACCCTGCCAAGATCGACGGCGACCTGGATGTCATTAACCGCGGAAAGCAGCGCGGCGAGGTGAACCAACCCCCGAAAACGGCAAAGAATCTCGACGATGTCGAACATGCCATCGTGGAACGCGTTGAGGATGAGAAGAAGGCTGCGCATCACACTCTTGAGGACAACCTGCAACTCCTTGGAGGTCGTCTTGCCGGCCTCGATTTCGAGGAACAATTCGGTCTAATCCGTCAGACGAATGCCGCTAGCGTTTCGGACTTCAAAGCCTCGGTCGCCGTGGGCCTCGATGAACTTCACGGCCTGAGAAGGGCCCTGAACGACGCCGAAAAAGAGCATGCATGGTTTAAGGAGAAGCACGGTCTCGTTCGTGCCGCGCGTGTGCAGCACGGTGCCGCTCACATTTTCCGGCTATCGCTTCTGCTATTTCTGTTTCTGGTCGAGACAGCGATGAACGGCAACTTCCTGGCCAAGGGCAATGAGCAGGGATTTTTTGGTGGCATCCTTGAGGCTGCGGCATTCTCTTTCATCAACATCGGGGCGGCTTTGCTCCTGGCGGTTTTCTGCGCTCGTCTCGTCACCCATCGGTCGTTTTTCGTAAAATTCGTTGGGATCATTTCAATCCTTTTCTATATCGGCTTGGCGATTTCGATAAACTTGGCGCTAGCGCACTACCGTGAGGTCAGCGGCTCGCTCGCTGACGGCGCCGGCGCTGAGGTCATCCGTAATATGCTCGCCAATCCAGCGGGTCTCACGGACATCAAGTCCTGGTTGCTGTTTGCGATCGGCCTGATGTTTTCGCTTTTCGCTTTTATCGACGGCTGGTTCGTGCTCGACCCTTACCCAGGCTACACTGGCGTTGAAAATCGGCTCGTTCGACGGCGCGATGACTACATCGATCGAAAGAAGGAACTGATCGAAGAGCTGCAGGATGTCCGCGACGACCACAACGAAAAAGTGGAGGAAATCGTCAAGCAGCTTGGTAGTCGCCGGCGCGAGCACCGCGCGATTGTCGATCATCGATCGAGGCTTCTGGCTCTTTTTGCGCAGCATCAAGACCAATTGGAGCGAGCCTGCAATCAGCTTTTGTCGATGTATCGGGAAGCCAACATCCAGGCGAGGACCGAGCCGGCGCCCAAGCATTTCGGAACGCCCTACAAACTTGATCGCATCAAGCCATACGTCACCGGCGAGCGGGAGTGGAATGAGGGAGATGTTGGCGCATCAATTCGCCAGGCGCAGGAGGAACTCAACGAGCAGGTTCGTCTGATTGGTCAGGAATGCGAACGGGGAATTGAGCAGTACCGAGATCTTGATAAGCTTCACCCGGACAGCGTGAATGTCTAGGCGAACCCGCAGACGCAAGAAAGGCAATGCGGGTACCATTGCCGCGGCCATTGCCCTTGGTGTGCTATCCGTTGCGATGTTGGCCGGCTTCGGCTGGATGTGGACCAGGTCTGGCAATGGCCATATCGACGCCAACACGAATTGCCCATTGGACGGACCCTCCAGCCTGACCGCCGTCCTCATCGACGCCACTGATCCAATTTCGGCAACGACGATGGCTGATCTCAAGAACGAGTTCCGAAAGACCATTGGGCAGGTCGAGCCGGGTGGGTATGTGAGGATTTATACCCTGAGCTCGGCGCCTGGTGAGCTGACGGTGATGTTCGATGGATGCAATCCCGGTGATGGGTCGACCGTCGATAGTTGGACCAACAATCCTGCGCGGCGTCAAAAGAAGTGGGAAAACGCCTTCGGCGATCCTTTGAACAAACTTCCCGATGAAATCCCGAATGCGGCTTCCGCGAGCCAATCTCCGATCATGGCTGGAATTCAGAAAATCAAGCTGTCGCTCTTCGATAGCAGCTTGGCCAAACAGGGCAGTCCCAAGCGATTGGTGGTCGCCTCTGACATGATCGAGCATACGACGATTTACTCGCAGTACCGATCGGGACTGGATTACCAAAAATACCTCAACAGCGCCGCCGACCGCACATATGGGACGTCGCTGGATGGGGTGGGCATCACAATTCTTTATATCGATCGGGCAAAGAAGCCATTTCAGACCCTGGATCACGCGGAGTTCTGGACACATTGGGTCCAGAACCATCACGGCGAGTTCGAAAAGCTGGTTGGCTTGGATGGGTTAAACTGATGGCGAGAGCGCACGACAAACCTTTGCTGGATCATCCACGTCTGCCGGTCGTGGTTTTCGCGGCATTGACACTCGGCGGGTGTGTATTCATCGCCATTGCAAAACTCTCAGGCGTAAATCCGATCGTCGCGGCGGTAGCACCGGCCTGCCTGATGTTTTTCTATCTCGGGGTTTCGATCTTTGCTGGAAAGCTACAACTGCACGACGAGCAGACCGGCGATAACCTCTACTATATGGGCTTCCTGTTCACCCTGACGAGCCTTGGGGTCTCGCTGTTTCAGTTTGGAACGGAAGGCTCAACCGACACGATCGTCCAAAATTTTGGCATCGCGATCACGTCGACGATCACCGGTATTGCTCTGAGGGTTTTCTACAATCAGATGCGGCGCGATCCCGCGGACATTGAGCGAACGGCGAGGCACGAACTTGCCGACATGACACGGCGTGTAAGAGCCGAGATGGAAAGCGTAACCAGGGAGTTCGCCGACTTTCGTCGTGTCAGCCATCAAATGCTCGAAGAGGGCTTTGCAGAGATTGCCGAGCAAGCGGCACGCAATGGGGAGCACATTCGATCTGCCCTGGACAATATTGCCATGGAATCGATCAAGCCTGTCCAAGAGGCGTCTGCCAAGCTCAGTGACGCGTTGCAGCACAATTTCGGGCAAGTCGAAACCCAGTTTGCTTCGATAGCGAACCGCGTTGGAGCTGCAGCGGATTTGCTGGATAAAGCCAACAGCTCGATGTCCAACTCTGTTGGAAAGCTCGGTAATCAAGCCGACAATATGGCTGCCAAGCTGGAAAAGGTGGTTGTTCCTGATGAGGTGCTGAAGAACGATCTGGCGCCGATGGTCAAGCTCCTGGGTAATGCTGTCGCACAATATGCGATAAAAACCGAAACAGCCTCGCAAGAGCAGCAAACGCGGATGACCGGTCTTGCCGACGCAGTGATCAAGGTGGCGACTGGAGTGGAGAGAGCGGCAGCGGCCGCAGAAAAGACCGCAGAAACTGTCCAAGCGCAGCAGCGTTTGACTGAGGAGTTCATGGCTGTGATGCAGAAACACAGCAATGAAACACGCGGCCTCGTCGCAACCCTTACACAACATAGCCTCCCGGCCGTGCGCACGCCCCAGCCTCTGAGCAATGCGATAGCGAACGATGTCGAGCGAGTGGCGGCACCTTCCACTGTTGCCTCCCCTGTGGAGACGCCAATCAAGGTTTCGGATGACACGGAGGGCGACACCTTCCGATCGTTAAGCAGTCCGGCGGAGGTGGAGAAGGGTGAACCGCCAAAGAGAGCAAGTTGGTGGGGCAGGTGAGTGAGGTTAGCGGAACAGCCATTACGTTTGAGCGCAAGGGCTATGGCCGCGGCCTGATACTCGGCCTGACGATGGCTGAGACGATGCTGCTTCTCGTTTTCTGCCTTTTGCTTGCTGCAGGCGCGCTCATCGCCAAGACAAAGAAAGAGGCTGCGGCAGCGCAGAAGATTGCGCAGTCCCTCAATGAGAACGCTCGCAAGCTTGACGAGGAAAACAAGCGGTTGCTGGCTCAGCTGAATGCCATGGTCAAGCCTGCAAGTCGACGCAATGTACCAGATCAAGAATGGCGTGAATTGGTCCGGGCCAAAGAGGCCGCAGAGGCAATCAAAAAAGTGGGACTGACCCTTGAGGAAGCGGTGAAAAGCGCGCCGGCCGCCAAAGTCCTCTCTGACAACGACGTCGACGTTGATCAGGCCAAAGCCATGATCGAGAAGATGAAGGTTCTGCGCGAGCTCGGCTACGTTGGCACGGGCAAGACGTCCAAGGATCTTGCTGACGCACTGAAGAAGGCAAGGAACGAGGCCTCTGCTGACAAGCCACACGATTGGCCACCGATCATCAGTCTTAGCGAGCTCGATGGCTATAATTTCGATACTGGAAGTGCGGAGCTTTCCGGTGGCTTCAAAACGAAGTTGCGGCAGATGTCGAAGACCATTGCTGGAATTGCAACTTCCTATGGTGTGGACGTCATTGAGGTGATTGGCCACACGGACGAGCAGGCGATGTCCGGTGACTCATCGAATATGGACAGAGGCCTTCAGCCCGTACTGGCGCGCAAGATGGACATTGGCACACTCCATCCTGCCGACAATGCCGGGCTTGGATTAGCGCGAGCGATCTCCGTCACAGGCATCCTGCGCGATATGCCGGAACTGAAAGGCTTCACCATCCTGCCAATGTCCGGCGGCCAGTTGATATTGCCTGGCGACCGGCTCACCGACGGCGCACAGGCCGGCGACGTCAAGGCGAGGAGGCGAATTGAGATCAGGGTCAGGCAACGTTCGCGAGAGACAGATATTGGACTGGTTCCGGTACCAAAGTTGTGAGGCGAACTGCCCTTGGGTTTCGCTCACAGGGCTTGGGGGGGATTGCGGGGATGGGGTTTTACGTTCGAAAATCGATTAGTGCGGGACCTTTCCGCTTTAACTTCTCGTCTGGCGGGGTTGGCGCGTCCGTTGGCGTGCAAGGTCTTCGTATCGGGACTGGCCCACGAGGGCATTATA
>NZ_RZQI01000276.1:0-6630 GCF_003998335.1 Mesorhizobium sp. M7A.F.Ca.CA.002.05.1.1
CAAGGCTGTCGGGCCTGCGCGTCGACCGTATTCTGGTCTCGGTTTATGTCATCGTCGGCTTCTTCGCCGGCCTCGCGGCCTTCGTGCTGTCGGCGCGGCTGAATTCCTCGGAAGCGGTCGCCGGTATCGGCTACGAGCTGACGGTCATTTCGGCCGTCGTCATCGGCGGCACCTCGCTGTTCGGCGGCATCGGCTCGGTCGGCGGTACGGTGGTCGGCGCGGCGCTCATCGGCGTGCTGCAGAACGGGCTGCAGTTCAACAACGTCTCGTCCTATACGCAAAGCATCGTCATCGGGCTCATCCTGATCCTGGCGGTGGCGTTCGACCGGTGGCTGAAATCGCGGGTGAGAAGGTGAGGGGGACGGTTGTCCCTTCTCCCACAAGGGGAGAAGGGGAGCCCCCTTTCTTGCAAAACAGCCGTCCTTTGCTAGAAAGGTTTTGGCGGGTGGCATCGTGAGAGAACCTCATGTTTGCCGATATTATCAGACCGATCACCCTAGGTTTTTCGCTGCTGCGGCGGTTCTGGCCGCAACTCATGGCACTCGTGCTGGCCGGCGTGCTGGTCGGCGATCTCCTCATGCAGCTCGCGGCGAAGGTGGCGCTGGCCAATCACTTCGCCGGGCGCGGCTGACATAGGCGCGCATCGGCTGGACCCGCCAGCGCCCGGCGTCGATGGCGGCATCGGACGGCAATTGCGGCGGGGCGTGGGCGGGCAGGGCGCCGAAGGCCCCCATCAGGCCGGCGACAAGCAGGGCGGCGATGGTTCCCGCGCCGGCCGTTATCCAGGTTTGAAATCTTGAGCGGGCAGTCTTGAACATCCCAAACTATGCACGTCGACGATCAGCCACCCCTGCGCAGTCTAGAAAGAAAAAATTGCCGATGGAACCCGCAAATGGCTGGTCCAGCCTCACGCTGCTTCGCGCGCCCATAGAAGATGGCCATGGCGACGAAAATACCGTGCCACCAGCCGTTGTTGCTTGGCCCTGACCAGGTCGGGCAAGCGCCGCTCCTGGCGCCAGCGCGGTATGTTGCGCCAGCAGGCTATGAAGCGGGCGGCGTCCTCAATGGCCTCTTCCGCCGAGAGCGCCGGGCCAATCGCGGCCAGGAACAGCGCCTCCGACGGTTTCAACTCGTCGATCACTGCCTTGCGCCTGACGTGATCCTGACGGGCGTGGGCGATGCCGTTTCGGCGGATGGCTTCGAAGGCTTCAAGCAGGGCCAGGCTGTCGCCGGCGTAACCGCAGGAACGGGCAAAATCGGTGGCAAAAGCGTCCATTATCGCTCCCGGGTCTGATGCAGTGGGCAGGTTCGTGTCTGACTCACATTTTCATATATATGAAAGCATAACTCAAATTGCACTAGAAGAAAAACTTCGGGGAAAGTTTGAAAACTGCGACTCGACTCCCGGCGCAAAACACAGGAATATGCGAACAAATCAGGAACAACGATGAGGCAGGGGCGATGGCATTGCCGGGCAGGGAACCAACAATCGCGCATGTCGCCTCGATCTCGGTCGAGTGCGCGGATTGCGGCCGCAACCGTTGGTGGCGACCCGATCAGCTGAAGCGGTTCGGCGTGACGGGGAACACGCCGCTTGCCGCTCTGTCGGGCCGCATCGTCTGCGCGGCCTGCCGTGCCGACGGACTGCCAGGAGCGACCGTTACGATCCAGGCGGCCTTCATCGACGAGCGCCAGCGCGTGCGCAGCGAAGCGCAGATGCTGAGCGATCGCGAGGTGCCGCTGGAGGGAGCGAGGCGGGCTTGAGTCTTGTCGAAGGGTGAACGGCCGGTTCGCGTGAGTGAATTGATCGTGCCAGTGGCACGATCAAAGGCCAGCGAACGCCGGGACGCTGCGAAGCAGCGGGGACCCGGCAGGTGGATCCTGCGCTACCCGGCCCTTCGCAAGCTCAGGGCGTTCAAGGCTCGAAAAGCCAAGCAATTGGCTTTTCGTCCGCTGTGCGGACCGCCTTTCACCCCGCAAGGGGAGAAGGCAAGAAGCGCTCCTCAATACCCCAGCAATTCCTTCAGCGGAATCACGCGCCAGACATGTTTGATGGCGTAGCGGTTGAAGGTCAGCGTCTTCGGCGGATTGTACTGCTCGACCACCAGCTCGCCCGCCGTGCGCTTGACCAGCTTCTTGATGAAGGCCTTGCCGTTGCGCTCGTTTTCCTCGGGGAAGGTCTCGATCACCACATGGTCGCCGGGCACCGCGTCGCGGCCGCCGCAATAGATCAGGTCGCCGGGCTCATAACGCGGCACCATGGAATCCGAGAGCACGTGCAGGGCGAACACCTTCGGCAGGTTGCGCACCCCCGGCGGGCGCTGGACGTAACCCGCCGGCTCGCCGTTGAAGGTGAAATCGCCATCGTCGCCGCCGACGGCCGCGCCCAGCACCTCGATATCCATCGACCCCGCGGGTAGCGGACCGGTATCGGTGACGATCTCCGCATCGGCGACCGGTCCGGCATCGTCGAGAAACACGACCTGCCCTTGACCTAGCGCCACCGGGTCGACGCGCAGGAAGGCGGCGGTCTTCAGGAGGTTCTCGGTCTTGGGCAGATTGCGGCCGGTTTCCCAATTGCCGACGGCGGCGACATCAGTGTCGTTGTGCTCGGCGATGTGGCGCATGACCAGGCCGCGCTGCTTGCGCGCCTTGCGGATCGCCGCCCCGACCTTGATCGACAGTTCCGTTCTTGCCATGGCGACCATGTGAGTGATGAAAGTGGCTCTCGTCTATGAAAGAATGGCTTGCATAAATTTGTGAGTTATGCTTATATATGGTTATGCAAAACCTGTCCACCTTTGATGGCGCAATGGCGCCGGCCCCGTGCGCGGTGTGCCCGGCGGCTGTCGCCCCCCTTTCATCCCGGCTGTCCTCCTCCCCGGCCAGGATGAAGCCCGAGGCTCGGTGCTTGACTGCACCAGCCCCGGGTCCGGTCCGCCCGTCTCCGGCGACCGGAACGGCCGGAGCCGCCGCTCCCAGCGGCTCCGGCCCCCAATCCGACCGGCATGGCGCCGGCGCTGTTTTTTCGGCTGGCCGCTCCTGCATCCGCACCGAGGACGGCACCGTCATCCTGTTCGACAGGCCAACGGGCAGGGCGGTTTCCGCCCTGGATAGAAACACGGCCGAGGCGCGGCTTCTGCACCTTGCCGGCGGGAAATCTACCCAATCCGGCTGAGGCTGGTCGGCTGACAGCCGGCTCTTGAAAAACAACCTGACTGCGACCCGGCCACCGGGTCGAACCTTGACGCTGCCCGACGGCGTGCGGCCGAACTTTGGATGGAGCTGAATATGGCAAGCTATAGCGACGCGGAATTGCACGAGATCGGCCGCTGGCTGAAGGACGGGCTTTCAGCCTCCAGGATTGCAGTCGCGTTCAGCGCGTTGCGCGACACCATCATCGGCATCGTGCACCGCAACGCCATGCTGGGCGCGATCGGTTTTGCCAATGGCAAGGGGCCGCCGCCGCGAGCCAGACAGGCGGTGGGCAAGCGCGCTGAAAGCAAGCGGGCGACTGGCGCCCCGGGGACTGCGACGCCTGTCGTCGGCAAGATGCATGGCGTGCTTGCCGCCAAGGACATCCCCGCGCGTGAAGTGGCCCGGCCCAGGCGCCATTCGTTCGTGCGCGAGGTAGGCGTGCTGATCGCTGACGGCGTAGCCTATCGCCTGGAGACGCCGGCGCCGCCGCGCGCGGCCATCGGCCGGCAGCCGCATGGCGTGGCGATGCGTTTCATCGATTGCCTGTTTTCACGCTGCCGCGCGCCGCTGGATCTGACGGTGGAGGAGGATTCTGAAAACGATGCGCCAGGCAGCCGGCCGGGCGCCGACATGCTGTGCTGCGGCATGCGCACCAGGGCGCTGAAAAGCTATTGCACCTACCATCAGGCGCGCTTCCAGCGCCGCGTATTTGTGGCGACGGGGTGAGGCTTGGTCTCTTCTCCCCGTTCACGGGGAGAAGGTGCCGGCAGGCGGATGAGGGGCAGCGCTGACGAGGCAGGATTGAAAGCTGACATGAAATTCAAGCATCCGATTCAGATGCCACTTACCGAAGCGCTGGCGCCGCCCCTCATTGCCCTGCCGGGCGTTCGCTGTTCGAAGAGCCAAGCAATTGGCTTTTCGTCCGCTGCGCGGACCACACCTCACCGTGAACGGGGAGAAAGAAGCAAAACCTTATTTCGGCATTTGCCGGCCTTGCTTGGGCGTGCGGCTCTGCATGCTCCTTGCGTCCATCGCCATCGCCGGGTTGCCCTCGTCGACCAATATGCCGGTCACCCGGGCAAAGCCGGTAAACACCTTCATGGCGTCGGCTTCGGAAATCTGCGCGGCGATCGCCGCGCTGCAGGCGTTCAGCGCACTGCGGTAGACATGGCCGCGTCGCTCGAGCGGCCAACGCTGCAGAAAATCGGCGGCTTCGCTGACGCTGTCGATCTCTTCGATCTCATCTTCCACCCGCACTTTGAGCGGCACTCCGGTTTTCATCGTACCCACGGCGTTCACCTTCGCTTTGCGCGCGGCTCCAACTACCGCATCGATAAACGCGCCCCGCTGGCGGCCGGTTGCATCAATTTTTCGGCCGGCGCGCGATCCTCATGGGCTAGCCACCGCGTTCAGCCAGTCATGGGCGCGGCTTTTGGGCCTGGCCACCAGTATGTTCTGTTGCTTGGCCGCCCTGGTGAAGGCGTCGAACGCAATGCGCTGGCAGCAGATGCCTTCGACGGCGAGCGTAACCAGCCGCGTCGCCTCGAGATAACCAGGTGCTGTCTTGTCGGGCCATTGGTGGCGCAATGCCTCGGCTGCGCCGGCCACCGAACTGACCAGCATGGTTTTGTTATCGCAAAAGCGCACGGTAACCGGCATGAAGGCTGTCATCGGCGAACCTCCCCTTGGCATGGACGCGACATAACGTCGAAAGCTCGCGCCGGTTCCATCAGCCTGGATGCCGGGCGGCAAGGATGCTGGCGCAGCGGCGAGGAGGCGACGACCTCCGATTCAACGAAGGCCAACCGAACGGCGGCTCTCTCCGCCCTGCCGACCATGTGGGGAGATGCCCAACAGCGCGAAGGATCGCCGCTTTGCCGTTCTCCATCATCCCGAGCCAACCAGGAGCCTCCCATGAGCAAAAGGACCAGACCCGTCAAACCGCAGGCGCCGAAATTGCCGAAGGGCGAGGCCGAGCAGGTGCGCATACGCCGCGAGATCGGCCATGATTTCGCGCTCAGGGATGACGCCTTCGGCCGCAAGCGGCTGGCGGCGGGCACGCTGGAGGCTGCTCGTGTCTACGAGGTGTCGAATGACGGCTACGCCGCCACCGGCGGCATCGTGCGGGTGCGCGCCATCGATGCGCTTATCGGCATCACCTCGCTGTCGCGCCAGCAGCGCGAGGCAGGTCTGCGCTACCGCGAGGATTTCCGCTGCAGCCAGCAGGCTGATGTCAAGCCGATGCGCTGGACCGAGCGCGTCGACGGCGGCCGCGATGGCGGCGGCATCGCCGACAGTGTGCTCGACGCCGGCAGGGCCTATGCCGCCGCCACAAGAGCGCTAGGCCATTGGGAGGTGGCCGCCGTGGTGCGACAAGTCTGCTGCGCGGACGGTTCCCTCAAGCGCCTGTCCGAGCAGACCGGCGAAGGCCGGAACGTGGTGACGAAGCTCCTGAAGGTGGGGCTGGATTTGTTGGCAGTGCATTACGGGATGATGATGAGGCGGTGAGGGGTGAAATGGATCCGACCGGCGATGCCTGCCGGATCGGTGATCAAGCCCGTTCCACAGATTCGCAAGATGTGATGAACAATGCGGACCGGGCGCAGATACCCAGGCGCCTAAAACAAGGCCCGCTCCAATGGCCCCGCCAGTGTCTCGGCAAAGCCCGTCGCCAGATGGTGCCTGTCACGAAACGCCAGCTTGCCTGATATGACGACGTGGCAGGTGGTCGGGCCGCAGAATTGGTTGGTGAGGTCGATGTAGCGGGTGTCGGGCACGCTGGTCACCACGGCGCGCTCGGCGGCGGCGGTGCTATCGTTGGCGGCTTCGGCTCTTGGCGTGTCGCAGTGCGGCGAGGGTGCCTCGCGCCACCACAGGGTGCGCGCCACGCAGGAGCCGGCGAAGCTGGCGTTGATCGGCGTGTCGCGGATAACAGCCGTCTCGACACCGGCCCGGCTGAAGGCCTGCAAGGTCGAGCGCAGGCCGGCCTGCCAGCGCGCTACTTCAGCGGTGCGTTCGGCCGCGGGCAGGTCACGGATCAGATTGCCGATGGAAAATTCGGAGATCACCACCAGGCGCGGCTTGTGGCGGATGATCTCTGATATGGCCTGCTCGCGCCAGGCGTCGCATTCGGTGTAGTCGCGCTTCAGCACCGTGTTGAAGGTGGAGAGCCGCGAAGCGCGGCACGATGATTTGAGATAGGTGATGATCTTTGTGTCGTTGCGCCTGGCTGCTTCGATCAGCGGCGTCGACCACTGGTCGGCGTGCGAATCGCCGAACAGCACGATGGTGCGGGTGGCGTCGGCCGGGCCGAACATGCAGGGTTTCGGCGTCACCGTTTGGAAGTCGGCCAGGCAGTTCTTGTCGACGGCCCGCGCGATGGAAGGTCTTTCGGCCGCCTGCTCGATGCCGCGCTGCTCGGGACCGATGTTG
>NZ_RZQI01000277.1:0-6629 GCF_003998335.1 Mesorhizobium sp. M7A.F.Ca.CA.002.05.1.1
CCGCCCCTATGTCTTCAAGGCGCCGCCCGAAGGTATTGCCGCCATGACTGCGATCGTCCAGGCGGTGAAACCCGAGCTGAAGGTGCCGTTTGGCGTCAATTATCTCTGGGATCCGACTGCCAGCGTCGCGATCGGGGCTGCCACCGGAGCCCGTTTCGTGCGCGAGATCTTCACCGGCCTGTTTGCTTCCGACATGGGCCTGTGGGAGCCCGATTGCGCCGCCGCCTCGCGCCTGCGGCACAATCTTGGCCGCGACGACATGAAGCTTCTCTTCAACATCAATGCAGAGTTCGCACACTCGCTCGACCAGCGTCCTATTGAATTGCGCGCCAAGAGCGCGGTGTTCTCGTCGATGGCCGACGCCATCCTCGTTTCCGGTCCGATCACTGGCCAGCCGGCCGACCAGTCCCACCTGCGCAGCGTCTGCGAGACGATCAAGGACGTGCCGGTCTTCGCCAACACCGGCGTGAACATCGACAATGTCCGCGATGTCCTTTCGCTGGCGAGCGGGGTCGTGATCGGGACCCATTTCAAGATCGATGGCAATACCTGGAACGCCGTCGACGGCGATCGGGTCAAACGCTTCATGGACGTTGTCGCCACTTTGCGCTGAGAACGGCTTCCACGGCGATGCCGGCCATCGCGCCGGCTCGCGGTGATCATATCGATCGTTGCGGGCCGGCGTCCGGAATGATCGACTGGTATCGAGCAGCGGGACACGACGAGGCAGACAGGTTCGCCCGCCTGCCCTTCCCGGCATTTCAATGGATTCGACATGGCGTTCGTTCTCGGTCTCGATATCGGCACCACCTCGACGATCGGCATTCTGATCCGGCTTCCCGATCAGGTGCTGGGCCTCGCCTCGCGCCCCGTCACGCTGCATTCCGAGCATGCGGGCTGGGCCGAGGAAGATCCCGCGCAATGGTGGACCAATGTCCGCGAGATCGTGCAGGAGCTGCTGAGGACCAGCGGCATCAAGGCCGAAGAGATCGTGGCGATCGGCACCACCGGCATGCTGCCGGCGGTCGTTCTTCTGGACGAGCAGGGCGAGGTGCTGCGACCGAGCATCCAGCAGAGCGACGGCCGCTGTGGCGCCGAAGTTGCCGAACTGCGGACCGAATGCGATGAGGCGGCTTTCATCGCCAAGGCCGGCAACGGCATCAACCAACAGCTGGTCACCGCAAAGCTGCGCTGGATAGAGCGTCACGAGCCGGAGGTGTTCAGCCGCATCGCCACCGTTTTCGGCTCCTATGACTATATCAACTGGCGCCTCACCGGTGAACGTGCGGTCGAGCAGAACTGGGCGCTGGAGGCCGGCTTCGTCGATGTTTCGACGCACCGGATCGACGACGACCTGGTGGCGCTCGCCCACATACCGCGCTCGGCCGTGCCACGAAAGATCGCCTCGCATGAGATCCTCGGTTCCGTCTCGGCGAAGACCGCGGATGAGACCGGCCTGATGGCGGGAACACCTGTCGTCGGGGGTGCGGCCGACATGATCGCTTCCGCGCTCGGCGCCGGAGTTGCCAAAGCAGGCGATGTCCTCCTGAAATTCGGCGGCTCGGTCGATATCCTGATCGCCACCGATCAGATCAAGCCAGATCCCCGCATGTATCTTGATTACCACCTGGTGCCGGGCCTGTTCATGCCCAATGGCTGTATGTCGACCGGCGGCTCGGGCCTCAACTGGTTCGTACGCAATTTCGCCGGCGGCGAGATGGCCACGGCACAGGCCGATGGTATTTCGGTACACCAGCGGCTCGATGCGCTGGCGGCAGAGCGTCCCGCCGGTGCCGACGGCCTCACCGTCCTGCCTTACTTCCTCGGCGAGAAGACGCCGATCCATGATCCAGCGGCTCGTGGCGTGATCGATGGGCTGACGCTGTCGCACGATATCGGCCATGTCTGGCGCGCTTTGCTCGAGGCCTATGCCTTCGCCATCGCGCATCATATCGAGGTGCTCAACGACATGGGCCACCGGACCGAGCGCTATCTCGCCTCCGACGGCGGCTCAAGCAGCAAGGTCTGGATGCAGATTGTCGCGGATGTCCTGCAAAAGCCGGTCCAACGCCTGACCGGGCACCCCGGCTCTTGTATCGGCGCTGCCTGGACGGCGGCGATCGGCGTCGGCCTGACCGACGACTGGTCGGGCGTTTCCGGTTTCGTCAGCTTCGCCGACCGGCTCGATCCCGACCCGCGCAAGGCTGACATCTACCGCGACGGCTATCGCCGCTATCGCGATCTTTATGCGCGCCTGTCGGCTCCTGGCGCGACCAGAGCGGGATCGTCATCGTGATGTATCGCGCCGTCGCCTGGGACATCGACGGAACGCTGATCGACAGCGAGCCGTTGCATCATCAATCCCTCCTCGCCGGCTGCCGCAACTGGAACGTCGATCTTGACGACCTGCCCGACCAAGCCTTTCGCGGCATCCATATGGGCGACGTCTGGACAATGCTGCGTCCGCGTCTCCCGGTCGGGCTCGACCAGGCGGAGTGGCTCGCCGCTATCAATGCCCACTACGTCGCGAACCGGGCGAACGCCGTCCCGATCCCCGAGGCGGTCGAGACGATTCGGACCCTGGCTGACCGCGGCGTCCCGCAGGTCTGCGTCTCGAATTCCGGCCGGCAAGTCGTCAATGCCAATCTCGATGGGCTCGGCGTGCTCGACCATATGAGTCTCACAATCAGCCTCGACGACGTGTCGGCCGGCAAGCCCGACCCCACGCCCTATCGCGAGGCCTGCCGGCAGCTCGCCGTAGCTCCAGGGTCGGTGGTGGCCGTGGAAGACAGCCGCACCGGCACAAAGGCAGCACGAGCCGCCGGTCTGTTCGTGGTCGGCTATCTCCCCAGCGGCGGCCTGCTCGGCGACGTCGATCTCAGCACCAACCGCCTGTCGTCGATCCTGGACCTGTTTCCCGGCTGAGGGTTTGCGCGTCGTTCCAAGTGTGCGCTTGACCATGCATGCAGGTTTGTAGCGTGATGGCAGCTGATCGATTCACATCGATCCGGTAGGAATCCTCTTGCGCCTCGGCGTCGTGAAACCGCGAACGACACCACACCCAGGATTGGACGCTTGATGAACGACCTCCCCCGAACACTTGCAGCGGACTCGCTCGGGCCAACCGTGACGATCGGAGAAATCCTGGTAGAGATCGTCGCGAGGCAGACGGGCACCGGCTTCCGGCAACCTATCGACCTCATTGGTCCCTTTCCGAGCGGCGCGCCCGCCATCTTCATCGATCAATGCGCACGTATGGGCGGAGCGGCCGCAATGGTGGGCGTGGTCGGCGACGACGATTTCGGCGTCGTCAACATGGAGCGCCTGAAGCGGGACGGCGTAGACACTTCAGCCATCGCTGTTTCCCCGGATTATCCGACGGGCAGCGCCTTTGTTCGCTACCGCACGGACGGAAGCCGCGATTTCGTCTACAACATCGCCAAATCCGCCGCCGCCCGACTGGAATGGAGCCCGCAGGTCGAGGCGCTGATCGCGCGTTGCGGGCATATCCATGTCATGGGAACGGTGTTCGCAAGTCCCGCAGCCTGGGCGATCACCGAACGCGCGATCCCGCTGATCAAGGCACGCGGCGGCACGATGTCGCTCGATCCGAACCTGCGCAAAGAATTGCTGGCGCACGGCCAGACCGAGGAGAAATTCGCCGGTCTGGTGGACGAAGCGGACCTGCTGCTGCCGTCGGGCAATGAATTGTTCCTGGCCGCCGGCACGGACGGGGAGGAACGCGCGATCGAGGCGCTGTTCAGACGAGGGGTCAAGGAGATCGCCGTGAAGCGCGGCGAACATGGCGCGTCAGCCCGTCAAAGCACCGGAGCCCGCGCCGATTGCCCCGGCCTCATCGTCGAGGAAACGGACCCCACCGGCGCCGGCGACTGTTTCGGGGGAGCCTATGTCGCATGCCGGCGGCTGGGGATGGCGCTGCAGACGGCGCTCGAATTCGCCAACGCGGCAGGGGCGCGCAACGTCACACGCCTCGGTCCCATGGAGGGAGCCGGCACGCCGGCCGAGCTGGAGGATTTCATGGCAAGAACGGCGAGAAGAAATTGATGCGTGTGGCGATCGACGATTTGCCGGACCTGCACAGGGACGGGAAGAAAATCGGGGTGACCTCGGTGTGCTCGGCGCACCCGCTGGTGCTGAAAGCCGCACTGCGCCACGGGCGGGAAACCGGCACCACCGTCCTGATCGAGGCGACGTGTAATCAGGTCAATCATCTGGGTGGTTATACGGGCATGACGCCGGCCGATTTCGCGGCGATGGTGGAAGCGCTCGCGGCAGCCGAGCAGTGCCCGCAAAAGCTGATCGTGCTTGGCGGGGATCATCTCGGCCCCAATCCCTGGAGAGACCGGCCCGCCGAGGAGGCGATGGCGCAGGCCGGGACGATGATCGATGCCTATGTCCGCGCCGGCTTCCGCAAGATCCACCTCGATGCCTCGATGGGCTGCGCGGGTGAACCGGCGGCGCTAGACGACCACACGGTGGCCGGGCGCGCGGCCAGGCTGGCAGGCGTCGCGGAGCAGGCGGCAGCGCAGAGCGGCGGGGCAAGCCCGGTTTACATCATCGGCACGGAAGTGCCGCCGCCCGGCGGCGCCGATCACGCTTTGGATGCGATCACCCCGACCAGTCCGGAGGCGGCTCGCCAGACACATGCCATTCACGCCCAGGCATTCCAAACCGCCGGGCTTGAAAGCGCATTTTCCCGCGTCATCGGGCTTGTGGTGCAGCCGGGCGTGGAGTTCGGCAACCAGAATGTGATTTTCTACGATCGGACCAAGGCCAGCGACCTGGCGGCAACTCTGAGCACATTGCCGTCGCTCATTTTCGAAGCTCATTCGACGGACTATCAGGGCGAGAGGCCGCTGCGTGAACTCGTCGAGGACGGCTTCGCCATCCTCAAGGTCGGCCCCGAGCTGACCTTCAAGCTGCGCGAGGCGCTGTACGCGCTCGACCTGATCGCTTCCGACCTGGTGCCTGGCTATGGCGAGCGGCCACTTTACCACGCCATGGAAGAGCAGATGCAAGCCACCCCCAAGAATTGGGCAAGCCACTATCATGGAAGCGATGCCGACAAGCGGACGCTGCGCCACTACTCCTATTCCGATCGCATCCGATATTATTGGGCGATCCCGCAAGCCCGTGCCGCCTGCAACCGTCTCTTCGATACGTTGAACGGCCGCAAGGTGCCGGTGACGCTGTTTCTCCAGCACCTGCCTTCTGCAGTCACATGGGCTGGCCGCGCCTGCGACGTCGAGGAGATCGCGATCGGTCACGTCCGGCGGAGCATCGAGGCCTACGCCGGGGCATGCGGCACCTGAGATCCTCGTCCGGCACTTCAAGGCCAGAGCGGATGGCCTGGCGGGCGGCAGGAACGCTTACAGCGATGGCCCCAATCGGATCGGACTGCCGTCGCTGAAACGGGATTGACGGAACCTGTAGAGATTGTGCCCGGTCTCGTTGCCTTGGACGAGGTCGGACAGCACACGGCCGATGCCGGGTCCGATGCCGAAGCCGTGACCACTCATCCCGGTCGCTATGACGAGACCTGGGATCGCAGCGGCGCGATCGACGATGGGCACGACATCAGGCATCGCATCGATCATGCCCGCCCAGCTCGCCTTGATCGGCACAGTCGTGAACTGAGGGAACAGTTCCCTGAACCCGCGGTCGATGGCGCGAAGCGCCGACGTCTCGGGAGCGGGATTGAGGACCCGCATCCGTTCGAAAGGGCTTTCTTCATCCGCGTTCCATCTGCGCGGCGTCGACCAGCCATCCGGGTATCCTCGCGGCGCGGCCGGCAGGTAGCGTGTGCCGAAGGGATTGGCCATCAGGGCGCTGATATATTTGCCCGCATGGCGAAATGCGTCCGGCCCTATGTAGAGTTGGCTACTGCCTCCCGATGCGAGCGTATACCCGCCATCCTGCCTGCGTCGGAAAGCGATGCGTTCATCCGCGGCGGCACCGGCGTGGATTTCCGCCATCGGTGCTGTCGCGGCGACGGTCGCCCTGACGCTGAGCTGCGGAATCGAGATGCCATGGGCGCGCAGGAAGAGCGACGTCCACGCGCCGCTGGCGACGAGGACGCTCGAGGTCGCGATGAGCCCTTTCTCGGTCCAGACGCCACTGGTGCGACCCCCGGAGATGTCGAGCATACGTGCCGCGCAATTCTCGATGATCGTCACGCCTTCGCGGGCCGCCAGGCGCGCAAGCGCGGGCACGGCGACCCAAGGTTCGGCGCGCATGTCCGACGGGGTGATCATTGCGCCTTTGAACGGTAGCGCCATGGCCGGGATCAGGCTTGCCAACTCACCTTGGTCGAGGAGACGCGTGTCGACGCCATGAGCCTGGGCGATCGTCAGGAATTTCGCGAAACCGGCCATCTCCTTGTCCGTCCGCGCAAGATAGGTGACGCCCGTCTGCTTCAGTCCTATGTCCTCGCCACACTCCTGCGCCAGTTGCCGCCAGAGGCGCTGCGCTTCGATGACGATCGGCAGTTCGTCGGCATCGCGGCCCTGCTGCCGGATCCAGCCCCAATTGCGCGAGGATTGCTCGGCGGCGATGCGGCCCTTTTCCAGCAGCGTCACCGAGACGTTCCGTCGCGCCAGGAACAGTGC
>NZ_RZQI01000278.1:0-6625 GCF_003998335.1 Mesorhizobium sp. M7A.F.Ca.CA.002.05.1.1
ACAGGTCATGTGGCGGGCGCCGACCAGGCTGGCGGCCGGGCCGGACAGGATGGTCTCGATCGGCCGCTGGCGGGCAAAAGCGGCCGAAACCAGCGCGCCATCGCCGCGCACCACCATCAGCGGTGCCGCGATGTTGCGTTCTCCAAGAAAACCTTCGGTTGCCGCCACCAGGCGGTCGATCATCGAGATCAGCCTGGCGTTGAGCAAAGTGGTCAGCGCCCGGCGCGGACCGCCGAGCTTGGCCGACAGCTCGTGGCTCGATGTGACCGGCAGGCCTGTCTTTTCGCGGATCAACTCGCGGGCGGCGATCTCATGCGCCGGATTGCGGGTGGCAAAATAGGCGCAGACGGCAAAGCCGGACACCGAGGCGCCGAGTTCCGGCAACGCCGCTTCCAGTCCGGACAGATCGAGCCTGGCGGCATTGCCGTGCACGTCGTGGCCGCCCGGACAAAACACCACCGGATCGGTGCCGAGCGCGGCCTTCAGCCCGTCGCGGGCGAGGTCGCCCTCGGAAAAGCCGATCATCACCAGCGCGACGCGGCCGCCCTGGCCCTCGACAAGCGCGTTGGTGGCAAGCGTCGTCGACATCGACACCAGCTTGATATGAGCCGGATCGGTTCCGGCTTTCTGCAGCACCGCATCGACGGCGCCGGAAATGCCGACGGCAAGATCATGCCTTGTGGTCAGCGCCTTGGCCTTGGCCAGCACCTTGCCCTTGTTCGGGCCTTCTTGCGGGCCTTCCGTTTCAGACCACAACACGGCATCGGTATAGGTGCCGCCGGTGTCGATCCCGAGGAACAGCGGCTTTGGCTTGGTCTTGGCGGTCATTTTTGGCGGCGGTCCGGGTGGCAATTTATTTGTCCCTGCCCTTAGCCGATACGGAGCGGGCGATAAAGCCGCGAGCGCTGGGCCACGGGTAATCTCCCCCCTCGAGGGGGAGATGTCGCCAAAGGCGACAGAGGGGGTCGGCAAGACTGGATGCGACTTCATACGAGGCGAAAGAGGAAGCCAGCGCTCTACGCGAGACGACCCCCTCTGGCCTGCCGGCCATCTCCCCCTCAAGGAGGGAGATCGCAGCTACCCCACAAACCCCACCTTCTTGTGCGTCCCATCGCAGAACGGTTTGTTGGCGGAATGGCCGCAGCGGCAGAGGAAGGCGCGTTGCGTACGATCGACCGTATGGCCGGTTCCGGTGACGATCTCGAGATTGCCCTCAAGCTTGAGCGGGCCATTGGTGGTCGGCGTCACTTTCAGCGGACCGTTCCTCGCTTCGAGCGCCAGCGTGTCCTTCAGCGGCGGCTCGCCGGTGGCGGCAAAACCGGATTTGTTGTGGCTGCCGTCGCAGAACGGCTTGTTCTCCGAAGCGCCGCAGCGGCAGAGCGTGGCACGATAAGAAGTCTCGCCGTCGAGCACGATCTCGGCGTGTACCGCCAGCGGGCCGTTTTCCCGCAGCCGCACCGTATTGACCACCGGTGATTGCTCCTGCGGCCCGCCATCCTTCCTGACATAGGTGATGGCGCCCGACGGGCAGCTTTCGGCGATGGCGACGATCTTCTCGACGCTGGCCGCTTCGGGATGGATCCATTGGCCCGGCGCGTTGGGCACGAAGACATGCGGATCGCCGAGCACGCAGTTGCGCGAGTGGATGCAGCGCTTGCCGGAAAACCCGACGTCGATCTTGTCGCTTTCGACCATGCCGGCCATAGCTGGGCTCCTTTTGCCTGAAGCACGTCGCGTCTGAACAGTTCGAGGCGGCGCGCGCTGGGTATTTGCACAGGCTATGGCTCCGGCCCGAAGACCGTCAAGCTGGCAAACCGGTCAGGGGACCAGCTCGATCTCCTCGGTCTCGCCGCCGCTACAGGTGTAGCAGCAATCCTCGCATTTTTCCGTGTTGCCGGGACCGACGCCCCAATAGGTGCCCTCGTCGCCATCGACCCAGGCGCCGTAGCAGATCGATTCGCCCGCGTTGCAGGATATCGGCAGCTGCTTGGTCTCGCCGTCGTCGAGGAAATAGTCCTTGTCCTCGCCCGGCCAGACATAGTCGCGATCCTGGCTGTAGAGCTCGACGCGCATGGCGTTCGGGTGGCTGTTCTTGATGGCGAAGGTGACATCGTCGGCTTGCGCCGCCGACGCAACCAGCATGACGAAGGACAGCGCGGCCAGCATGCGGCGCGCATAGGCATGAAACATGATAACCCCCGAATATGCGGCCCACCCGGCCGCGGGGCGACCATTGCATGCAGCGCTGAATCGCGGAAGTGGACCGGACGGGCCGATCCCTGACTTAATTTGGGTCCAACGAAACTTCCGCGCTCTACGGCACCAGATCGATCGTCTCGGTCGAGTGTTCCACGCAGATGAAGCAGCAGGTGTCGCAGGGCTGGTCATTGTCCGGCCCGACGCCGGCCGAGAGGCTGTCGTTGCCGTCGGCCCAGGCGCCATAGCAGATTTGTTCGCCCTGATTGCAGGACAGCGGCACGGATTTCTGCGACTCGGGTTCGATCAGGAACACCTTGTCATTGCCCGGCCAGACCGTCTCACGGTCGCGGCTGAACAGCTCGACCGCGACAGATTCCTTGCGCAGGTTCTTCACGAAGAAGGCCATGTCTGCGGCCTGCGCCGAGGCGGTGAAGACCAGCGCCGCCAGTGCAACCATACGAAACAGCGTCACGACCTGGATCTCCCGAATCATCGCGGCAGAATCGCATGCCTGCCCGTAACTAGGAAGGCGCGGAACCCTGCGTTGCGATGTCTTGCCCCAGCCGCACCGTTTCATGCACCAGAAGGTCGAGATCCTCGCGCCGTGTGCGATGATTGGTGATCGCCACGCGCAACCAGTGCTCGCCATGCACCGTGGTGTCCGAAAGGGCCGCAATGCCCTGTTCCTGCAGCCGCAGCATGATCTCCGTGTTGAGCGCCTTCAGAGCCTCGCCTGTCAGACCGGGCTGATAGCGGAAGCAGACGATGTTGACGGTCGGCGATGCCGCCAGTTGCAACTGTGGCGCGGCCTCGATCAAGCCGGCAAGATAGACGGCCTGGGCAATGTTCTGGTCGATCAGGCGGCCGAATTTCTCGACGCCGTGCTCCTTCAGCGCCATCCACACCTTCAGCGCGCGAAAACCGCGCGACGTCTGCAGGCCGTAATCATGCAGCCATTCGCCGGAAGCAAGGCCGCGCGGCGTCGATTCGAGATACTCCGGCGTCACCGCGAAGGTCCGGCGATGCGCCGCGGCATCCCTGACCAGGGCGCAGCCGACCTCAAATGGGGCGTGCAGCCATTTGTGGGGATCGAGCGCGACCGAATCCGCCCGTTCGATGCCGGCGACGCGATGCGCGTTTTCAGGCGCAATGGCGATCAGCGCGCCGATGCAGCCGTCGACATGGAACCAGAGGCCTTCCTCATGTGCCAGCTTCGCAAGCGCCTGCAAATCGTCGATCGCCCCGGTGTTGACGGTGCCGGCCGTACCGATGACGCAGGCCGGCTTGAACCCTGCTGCGCGGTCCTCAGTGATCGCCGCACGCAAGGCAGCGATATCGATGCGCAGCCCGCTATCGGTCGGGATGCGGCGCAGTGCCCGGTTGCCGAGGCCGAGTGCCTCCATCGCCTTGCGGTGGCACGAGTGTATCTGCTCCGAGCCGTAGAAGCGCAGCGGCTTCTCGATGGCAGCAACGCCATGCTCGCGCACGTCGATGCCGGCCTTGACGTTGCGCGCCACGGTCAGCCCTATGATGTTGGCCATCGAGCCGCCGCTGACCAGCGTGCCGCCGGCAGAAGCCGGAAAGCCCAGCATCTGCTTGCACCAGTTCACCACCTGGCTGTCCATCAGCCCGGCCGCGTGGTTGCCGCCGCCGAGGTTGGAGCCCTGGATGGCCGCCAGGAAATCGCCAAGCGCCCCCGTGAAGTTGCTCGACCCCATGTACCAGGACCAGAAGCGCGGATGGATGTTGCCCATCGGATAGGACATCACCGTGCGCGAGACCTCGCCATAGACGGCGGCAAGCGGCGCCGGCGAGCGCGGCAGCGGCGCCGAGAAGGCCTCTCTCACATCGGCCGGCATCTCCCGCCAGACCGGGCGGTCGCGCACATCGCGGAGATAATCGACCGCATCGTCGATGACGCGGTGCGACAGGGCCTGCACATCGGCCCAGTCTAGGGGATCGAGCGTTTCCTCGGCCACCAGGCCGAGGTTTTCTTGCATGGCGTCCATACCAGATCTCCCGTCAAGTCGCCGGGAACTGGCAGCCGGGCGTCGAGCGCGACAGGGCGGCCTCCTCGGCATCCATCTCGGCCTCGATGCCATCGAACAGCGGCGTCGACATGTAGCGCTCGCCGGTGTCGGGCAGCATGCACAGGATCACCGCGCCGGCCGGCGCCTTCTCCGCGACCTGCCGTGCCACGGCGAAGGTGGCGCCGCCGGAAATGCCGGTGAAGATGCCCTCTTTCCGCGCCAGTTCCCTGGCCCATTTGATGCCCTCGGGCCCGGCGATCGGCATCACCTCGTCATAGAGGCTAGTGTCGATCGCCTCCTGCAGCACGTTGGGGATGAAGTCCGGCGTCCAGCCCTGGATCGGGTGCGGCTCGAAGGCCGGATGGCTGGCGGCGGGGGCACCATCGGCGCCGCGCTGCTGGACCTTGCCGCTGCCGATGAGCTGCGCGTTGGCCGGCTCGGAGAGCACGATGCGGGTTTCCGGGCGCTCGCGGCGCAGCACGCGCGCCACGCCTACCACCGTGCCGCCGGTGCCATAGCCGGTGACGAAGCAATCTAGCCGCGAGCCGGCGAAATCATTGACGATCTCGCGCGCCGTCGTCGCCTCGTGGATGGCGGCATTGGCGGCCGTCTCGAACTGGCGGGCGAGGAACCAGCCATTGGCCTCGGCCAGTTCCACCGCCTTCTTGTACATGCCGAAACCTTTTTCGGCGCGCGGCGTCAGCACCACCTTGGCGCCCAGCATGCGCATCAGCTTGCGGCGCTCGACCGAAAAACTGTCGGCCATGGTGACGACCAGCGGATAGCCCTTCTGCGCGCAGACCATGGCGAGGCCAATGCCGGTGTTGCCGCTGGTCGCCTCGACAACTGTCTGGCCCGGCTTCAGCGCACCGCTGCGCTCGCCCTCCTCGATGATGTTGAGCGCCAGCCGGTCCTTCACCGAAGCACCGGGATTGAAGTACTCGGCCTTGACGTAGATCGTCGCGTGGGCCGGTCCGAGATTGTTGATGCGCACCACCGGCGTGTCGCCGACGGTGTCGAGAATGCTGTCGAACAAGCGGCCGCGCCCGGCCGTGGTTCTGATCTTCTGCTGCTGCAACATCTTGGTCTCCTTGATTGTCATCGCGTTTTGTCTTCACGGGCCGGTTACAAACCGGCGGGTTGGGCGACGAGGTTTGGTGACCTTGCCGCGCTAGGACTGACATGCCGCACAGCGGCAATGGCTGCATCCGGCGCTGAAATCCGCTGCCGGATGCGCCGTGTCGTGTTTGGTGATACAGGAGAGGCCGACAGGCCAGCGTGGGAGCAGGCGTGGAAACGCACGTGGAATCCAGCCGATCGAGGCCGGACGGCGACATGCCGGTCCTTTCCGTGCGCCTGCTCGGACCGCTGGCGATCTCCCGCAATGACGTGCCGGTTACGTTGCCGTCGTCACGCAAGCTGCGCGCTCTGTTGGCCTATCTGGCGCTGGCGCCGCATCCTGTCAGCCGCAGCCGTCTGTGCGAGCTGCTGTGGGACGTGCCGAACGATCCAAGGGGCGAGCTGCGCTGGTGCCTGAGCAAGCTGCGCGGCGCACTCGACGCGCCGGGCCGACACCGGGTCGTGACACAGGGCGACACGGTAGCACTCGATCTGAGCGATTGCCTGGTCGATGCGCTGGAGGTCAGCCGCGCCGCCGCGCAAGGGATCGGCACGCTTGATGTCGGCCGCTTGCGGGCGCTGGCCAAACTGTTTGCCGGCGATTTCCTCGACGGGCTGGAGCTCGAGCGCAGCCCGCATTTCAACAGCTGGCTGATCGCGCAGCGCCGCCGCTTCAGCGCTTGCCATGCCGCCGTGCTGGAACGGCTTGTCGCGAGCCTGCCGGCGCATAGTGACGAGGCGATCGCCCATCTCGACACATGGGTGGAACTGGCGCCGTTCGACACGCGTGCGCATGCAGCACTGCTGTCCAATCTGGCCGGGCGCGGCGAGGTCGCCGCGGCAGAGCAGCACCTGGCTTCGGCGGAGCGATTGTTCCGGTCGGAGGAGCTTGATTTCGCACCGCTTCGCGCGGCCTGGCAGGCGATCCGTGAACAACGGCCCGGGGCCTCGCTACGGACACAGGCGGCCTGCCTGTCCACGCTATCGCCACTGGTGGCCACCATGCCCGCCGCACCCGGCCCGGTCGAGCCCAGCCACGCTTCGCTGGCGGTGATGCCGTTTGTCGAGGAGAGCGGCGGCACGCGCGGCGGATTGGCCGACGGTTTCACCCACGACATCATCACCCGCCTGGCCAAGCTCAGGGATTTCTTCGTCATCGCGCGCGGATCGGTGTTTGCGCTGGCAGAGCAGAACATCGCGCCCGAGGATGCCGGCCGCCGGCTGAATGTCGACTATGTCGCCACCGGCACGGTGCGCAGCCCGTCTGGCCGCCTCAT
>NZ_RZQI01000279.1:0-6618 GCF_003998335.1 Mesorhizobium sp. M7A.F.Ca.CA.002.05.1.1
ATCTGTTGGCTTCGCGCTCGTCGCGCATGAAAGCGTCCGAAATCCGCGAGCTCCTGAAGCTGCTCGACCAGCCGGACATCATCTCGTTCGCCGGCGGTATTCCCGATCCGGCGTTGTTCCCGGCCGAGGCGATCCGTGACGCCTATGCTTCGGTGCTGGGCGGCGCCGAGGCGGGTGCGGCGCTGCAGTACCAGGTCTCGGAAGGCTACCTGCCGTTGCGGCGCTGGCTCGCCGGGCAGATGGGCAAGCTCGGCGTCGCCTGTGACGAGGCCAATATCTTCATCACTTCCGGCTCCCAGCAGGCGCTGGACTATCTCGGCAAACTGTTCCTGTCGCCGGGCGATACCGCGCTGGTGACGTGGCCGACTTATCTCGGCGCGCTGCAGGCTTTCAACGCCTATGAGCCTCGCTACGACCGGCTGACCCCGGCCGGCGGCAACATGACGCCCGATGCCTATCGCGCGGCAGCGGCAGCAAATGGCGGCAAGGCCAAATTCGCCTATCTGGTGCCGGATTTCGCCAACCCGACCGGCAACACGCTGAACCGTGAGCAGCGCGAGGCGGTGCTCGGCCTTGCCGGCGAACTCGACATCGCCGTCATCGAGGATGCCGCCTATCGCGCGCTGCGCTATGACGGCGACGGCGTGCCGCCGATCCTGGCGCTCGACTGCATCAGGTCCGGCGGCATCGACAAGGCGCGCACGCTCTATTGCGGCTCGTTCTCGAAGATACTGTCGCCGGGCATGCGCATCGGCTGGGTTTGCGCCCCGCGCCACATCGTCGAGAAACTGGTGCTGATGAAGCAGGCCTCGGACCTGCACAGCCCGTCGATCAACCAGGTGGTGATGCATCGTGTCGCCGAAGCCGTCTTCGACGGCCAGGTGGAAAAACTTATCGGCGCCTATCGCGAGCGCCGCGACGGGCTGCTCTCGGCACTGGAATCCAATATGCCGGAAGGCGTGACCTGGAGCCGCCCGGAAGGCGGCATGTTCGTCTGGGTAACGTTGCCGGAAGGGGCCGACGCCACCGAGCTTCTGGCGCGGTCGGTGAAAGAAGCGCGGGTGGCCTTCGTGCCGGGCGGCGCCTTTTATGCCGACGGCACCGGGCGCAACACGCTGCGGCTGTCCTTCACGCTCGCCGACCGGCGCGCGGTGAGCGAAGGCATTCCAAGGCTAGCCGCCATCCTGAAGGGATAGGCCGGCGCCGGAGGCCGGCTTTTCCTCCGCCATCACAGTCACCATCCGCTCAAGCTTTGAAAGCTTGGTGCGAGCGAGCTTGCGGACCGGCTTTTCGAAACCTTCTTCGCCGCTTTCGACGACGAAGACCAACGTCATGAAATCGAGCATGAACTCATCTATGGCTGCCGAGACCTCGCGCGACCTGCCCTTGAACCGGCGCAGCAGAGCGGTTGCTTCCTCGATATCCTCGACACCGGCGCTGTCGACCAGCGCTTCGAGCCTCTGAAAACTATCCAATAGCAATTCCTCCCACCGGGGCACCCAACCCGGTTGTGAGCGGAAAGTTCCAAACTGTGAGTGCTCTCGCGAAGAAATCGCCTCCACCGCTTCCGCGGTTTCGACGGGCCATCGGCAATTTTTTGTTCGGGTGGAACCTCCGCGGCCAACAAAGGTTCTTACCAGGTCTGATCCCCCTCAGACCCCTGAAGGCTAGACATGCTTTCCAAAGGCCCGCCGGATCCCCTCCCGGCGGGCTTTTTGTTTGCGGGATAGAACAAGTATCCGCATTGACGACGCCCTGTCCGAACCTAAATTCGAACCTCACGAGGAGGCATCTTTATGGAAACCCAGGAATTGCATCGCGGCCGGCTCATCGACCACATCCAACTGGTGGTCAGGGATCTCGCGCCCAGCCGGCGTTTCTACGAGGCGGTCCTGCAGGCGATCGATGTTCCGATCGGTGGGAGCGGCGACGATTTTTTCTGGGCCGACGAGCTGTTTGTCTCCACTGCCGACAGCCGGGCCGCACAGGGAAAACTCACCGGTCGCCATCACCTGGCTTTCCAGGCAAGGGACCACGCCATGGTCGACGCCTTCTACAAGGCCGGACTGGCGGCTGGCGGCACGGACAATGGCGCGCCGGGCGAACGGCCCTATCATCCCGGCTATTACGCCGCCTTCCTGCTCGATCCCGACGGCAACAACATCGAGGCCGTCCATCATGGTCCGCATAGTCGCAGCGCAGCTTCGGTGAAGATCACCTTCTAAGCTGCCGATATTCAGCCGGCCGGGATCGCGGGCGCATGGGCGATGCCGGAGAGAAGCTGCCTTGCGTTGCCAGATTGATGGCCACGATGCTAACCGTGCAAATGGCGGGCGGGAATCGGCATCGAAGCAACGTGCGCTGCAAAATCCTCAATAGAACTCCCCTTACCCCCTTGGAGATACATTTTTTATGCAAAACCCAACAAGGGCGATCTGTGCCGCCACGCTTTTATTTGCGATCGGGGCCGTGGATCTCACAAGTATATCACCTTTTGCTTATGTTTCATCGGCGCAGGCGCAGGAGGAATATCTTCCGACCCAGAAGGATTTTGTCGGCAAATGGAAACTGAACGGCGGAGCCATCCGGCCGCCGCGCGATATGAAGGATGCGCCGACACCGGAACAGGAAGCGGCCGCCAATGAATTCCAGCAGACGGTGACCGCGTTTTACGGCGCGTTTGACTATCTGGAGATCACGGCGGACGGCCGCTACAATTTTCATCAGCCGGGTGATCCGACGGCGGGGCCTTGCGTCTGGTGCGGAACCTGGTCCTTCAGCAACAGTTCGGCGTGGCTCAAGCTGGAGACCGCGCCCAGGCTGGATATCTACGCCAAGGACGGCGACATGCAGATGACCTACACTGTCGAACCCGACGAAAAATCGAAATATGCTTGGCTGGTTTTCGGTTGGACGAAGGCCGAGTAGGCGGCGGCGCACGGCTCCCCACACCTAAACGGGCCTAAGCGGCTTTTCATCCATCTCGTATCCTCGTATACGAGATGGAGCCAGCCGCCGAGGAGCCCGTATGAGTCCACTGCCTGAAACCGTGCCGTTTTTCAGCCAGTGGGAGACGCCCGACCTGACGCTGGACGTGCTCGCCGACGGCGCGGATGTTGCCCTCAGGCGCGATCCGCTGTGGCGGGGATCGGGCGCGGAAACACTCGATGAATATGCGGTCTGGGCGGCCAATATCTGCGGCATGGCGTGCCTGAAGATGATCCTGGCAAGCCGCGGCGAGATCGTGCCGACGATCGAGCTTGCCAGGCGCTGCACCTTATATGGCGGCTATGTCGTCAACGGGGGATCGATCAAGGGGCTGATCTACGCGCCCTTCGTCAGCTTCGTGAAAGAGGTTTTTGGACTCCGGGCCGAGGTGGTGACCAATGTCGCGACGGCCGAGATTCCGGCGATCATGCAGCGGACGCGCTTCTTCATCGCGTCGGTCAGCAGTTCGATCCGCTGGCCCGAGCGCGAGCCGCCCTCGAAGGGCGGTCATCTGGTGCTGGTCACGGCGGCATCCAATCAGGGTTTCCGCTTCCACAACCCGTCCGGCCATGACCCCGCCACACAGGCAGACGCAGTGTTGGCGCCGGCCGATTTCGACCGCTTCTTCGCCAATCGCGGCATTGCCGTCGCCATTTGATTTTTTTTGACAGTCGAGGGATTTCGATGACCGGTAAGACAAGAGTGGCCATCCTCTATGGCGGGCGTTCGGCCGAGCATGACGTGTCGCGCCTGTCGGCCGCCAATGTGCTGAAGGCGATCGACCGGACGCGCTACGACATCGTGCCGATCGCCATTACCAAAAGCGGCAGATGGCTGCTGCAACAACTTGATGACGCGGCAGGGGCGCCGGCATCCGAAGATGGTGCCGAGGTCGCGCTGCTGCCCGGCGGCAAGGGCCGGCTGGTCGCCGTCTCGCGGGATGGTACGCAGCCTGACCTGCCCCCCATCGACGTCGTGTTCCCGGTGCTGCACGGGCCGTTCGGCGAGGACGGCTCGGTGCAGGGCTATGCCGAGGTCGCCGATGTAGCCTATGTCGGCTGCGGCATCCTCGCGTCGGCCGCGGCCATGGACAAGGATGTCGCCAAGCGGCTGATGCGCGAGGCGGGATTGGCGGTTGCCCGCTCCGTCACCGTGCATCGAAACGGCAAGCATTCCTTCCAGGAGATTGCCGGGATGCTCGGCCTGCCGTTCTTCGCCAAGCCGGCGCGCCAGGGCTCGTCCTTCGGGGTCAGCAAGGTGAATGACAGGGATGGCTTCGAGCAGGCCATCGACACGGCTTTCCGCTACGACGGCAAAGTGTTGATCGAGGAATTCGTCGAGGGGCGCGAGATCGAGTTCTCGGTGCTGGAGCGCGCCGACGGGTCGCTGACGGTGTCGCTGCCCGGCGAGATCATTCCGGCCGGCAAGCACGGCTTCTACACCTATGAGGCCAAATATCTCGATGCCGACGGCGCGCTGGTCAAGGTGCCCGCTGATGTCCCGGCCACTGTGGCCGACAAAGCGAGGGAGATGGCGCGTCAGGCTTTTCAGGCGCTCGGCTGCGAAGCCATGGCGCGCGTCGATTTCTTCCTGCGCGCCGATGGCAGCCTGCTCGTCAACGAGGTCAACACCATTCCCGGCTTCACCGACATCTCGATGTATGCCAAGGCGCTGGCGGCGTCAGGCATCGGCTACAGCCAGACCATTGACGTGCTGATCGAGCACGCGCTGGCCAGGCATGCGGCGCGCTGATCCGATCGGTCGAGAGCGGCCGATGCGGCCCGGATCATTGCCTGTGAGCGAGGCGTATTTCATCGTTGGCTAAAGTTGCACGTCCGCTCTATATGCCCGATCATGGCATTTGGCAGGGGAGGCATCACGTGGCCAATCGTCGAAACGGCACGGCGTCTCCGGCTGACGGGCTAGGGGACGCACTTTCAGCAGCCGCGCCCCATCCGCGAACCTCTTTGCCCAATGTGGCGGCCATCGTCACGACGGTGGCCGCACTGTATTTCGGGCGCGAGGTTTTCCTGCCGATCGCGATCGCGCTGCTGCTGACCTTCGCATTGGCGCCGCTTGTCTCAGCTCTTAAAAAAATCGGCATTCCCCGGATTGCCGCCGTCATTGCCAGCGTGCTCGGCGCTTTCGCGGCGCTTGGCCTGTTCTCCTTCATCGTCGCCACGCAGGTCAGCGAACTGGCGCAGAACATCCCGGTCTACCAGACCAACATCCTGACCAAGATCCGCTCGCTCAAGGAAACCGGGGTCGGGGGCGGGATACTTGCCAGATTGAGCCAGGTGGTCGAGCGTGTCGGCCAGGAGATCGACAGGCAGGACGCCACGCTGCCGGCTGCCGCACCGGAAAAGCCTGCGCGTGAGCCGGTGCCTGTCGAGATCGTCGCCCGAGAAAGGCCGCTCCAGGTCCTGCAGAATATCGTCGGGCCGCTGATCAGCCCGCTTGGGTCGGCCGGACTGATCATCGTCGTCGTCATCTTCATGCTGCTCGAGCGGGAGGATCTGCGCGACCGCTTCATCCGGCTTGTCGGCTACGGCGACCTCCACCGCACCACCGAGGCGCTTCAGGATGCCGCCAAGCGGGTGGGCCGCTATCTCTTGATGCAATTGGTCGTCAACATCGTCTACGCCGTACCGATTGCGATCGGGCTCTGGGCCCTCGGTATTCCCAATGCGCTGCTGTGGGGGCTGCTGGCGCTGGCGCTGCGTTTCGTTCCCTATATCGGCCCGATCATCGGCATGCTTTTGCCGCTGTTCCTGGCGCTGGCCGTTGCGCCGGGCTGGTCGCTCGTGCTGTGGACCGCCGCCCTGTTCGTAGTGATGGAGCTGATCACCGGCAATATCATCGAACCCTGGCTCTACGGTTCGCGGACAGGACTGTCGCCGCTGGCGATCATCGTCGCGGCGATTTTCTGGACGTGGCTCTGGGGGCCGCTCGGGCTGATCCTGTCGACACCGCTCACCGTCTGCCTGGTGGTGCTGGGCAGACACGTGCCGCAGTTTGAATTCCTCGACGTGCTGTTCGGCAACGAGCCCGTGCTCGAACCCCATGCGCGCCTGTACCAGCGGCTTCTGGCCGGCGATCCGGAAGAAGCCACCGACCATGCCGAGGAGATGCTGGAGGAGAAATATCTGGTCGAATTCTACGACAAGGTTGCCATTCCGGCGCTTTTGCTGGGCGAACAAGACCGTGTGCGCGGCGTCATGGGCGATTTGCAAAGGCGGCAGGTGGCGGCCAGTGCCCTGGTGCTGGTGGCCAATCTCGACGACAGCGCGCAGGAGGAGGCAGGCGAGGAGGAGGCGCCGCCCGAGGCCGCAGAGGCGAGCGACGATGGCGATCCCAACGGGGAAGACGAGACCGACCTGCCCGATGGAACGGATATGTCCGTGCTTTGCGCCGGTGGGCGTGGCGAGCTCGACGACGCCGCCGCCGCGATGCTGGCGCAGGTGCTGGAGGTCCAGGGCGCGACGGTATCGAAAGCCGGCTTTGCGGATATGGAGCCCGCCAGCATTCGCCGCCTTGAGCTCGAAACCGTCGACACTGTCGTGGTCGGATTCCTGAACCGGGATTCCGTCAAGCACGCCCGTTTTCTGGTTCGCCGGCTGAAGCGTGCCA
>NZ_RZQI01000280.1:0-6605 GCF_003998335.1 Mesorhizobium sp. M7A.F.Ca.CA.002.05.1.1
ATATTGGGGCGGCCGATGGTCGCCCGACCAAGAAAACAACAACGGAGGCTTTTCAATGGGCAAGGTAGTGGTGGTCACCTCGGGCAAGGGGGGCGTCGGCAAGACGACCTCGACGGCGGCCCTCGGGGCGGCCGTGGCCAAGACCGGCAAGAAGGTGGCCTTGGTCGACTTTGACGTCGGCCTGCGCAACCTCGACCTGATCATGGGCGCCGAGCGGCGCGTGGTGTTCGACCTCGTCAACGTCATCCAGGGCCAGGCCAAACTCTCGCAGGCGCTGATCCGCGACAAGCGGGTCGAGACGCTGTTCCTGCTGCCGGCCTCGCAGACGCGCGACAAGGATGCGCTGACCGAGGAAGGCGTCGGCGAAGTCATCGACAAGCTGCGCTCGGTGTTCGACTACGTGTTCTGCGACAGCCCGGCCGGCATCGAGCGCGGCGCGCAGCTCGCCATGCGCTTTGCCGACGAGGCGGTCATCGTCACCAATCCGGAAGTCAGTTCCGTGCGCGATTCCGACCGCATCATCGGCCTGCTCGACGCGCGCACCTTGCGGGCGGAGCAGGGCGAGCAGATCGCCAAGCATGTGCTGGTGACGCGCTACGATGCGGCGCGTGCGTCGCGCGGCGAAATGCTGTCCATCGACGACGTGCTGGAAATCCTGTCGGTGCCGCTGCTTGGCATCATTCCGGAAAGCCAGGACGTGTTGCGCGCCTCCAACCTCGGTTCGCCGGTGACGCTGTCGGAGCCGCTCAATTCCGCTGCCAAGGCCTATATCGACGCCGCCAGGCGGCTGGAGGGCGAGGAATTGCCCGTCATCGTGCCCTTCGAGCGCAAGGGCTTCCTCGATCGTCTTTTGGGAAGGAGGGCGGCATGAACCTGCTCGACATCTTCAAGCGGCGCTCCAGCGCGCCGGTGGCGCGCGAGCGGCTGCAAGTGCTGCTCGCCTATGAGCGCCGCAACCGCAGCCAGCCAGACCTCGTCTCCATCCTGCGCGAGGAGATCATGGCCGTCATCGCCAAGCATGTGCAGATCGACCAGGATTATCTGCAGGTCTCGATGGACCGCGGCGAGACCATGTCGACGCTGGAAATCGACATCCAGATCCCCAACAAGAGCGCCGTGCCGCTGGCCATGGCGGGGTGACTTAGCAAGACTTGGGTTCCTCGCCCTCATTTCATGGGGGGGGGTGAGGAACCGTGCGTCGTGCAGGCTAGCGCCGGCAGCCCATCCCGACCGGCATTCACCCGCGTCCATGCCGCCTTCAAAGACCGCAGGTAATACGCTCTAAATTAACAATTTCTAAAACTCCCAATTGACACAAGTTGGCAATTGTTGATTTACTGCGCCTTTCCAGTATAAATCTGGATTGGCTCAGGGGGGAAACTTGCGCCTGTATAGAACGATTTGCCGCGCGGCCGCATTGTTGGCCGCCGCTCAGGTTTTATTTGCCTGCGCCGTACGGCCGACGACCCAGCAGGTCACGGGGGGCCTGGATACTGCCCGCATCGCCCAGGCGATCCGTTGCGAAATGCGCGATGCCTATATCACGCTGTTGATCGGCGCGCTCTCCCTGGACAGGGACAAATACAATATGGCGGTTGCGGCCAGCCTCAGTCGCGACCATCTGGCGCGGTTCATGCCGCCCGACAGCGCCACGCTCAGCAAGGATGACATCGCAAAAGCGAAGGCCAAAAATGAGTCTAAAGTATTTCGGGATTTTTTCACGTCAGGCTACAAAAATCTTCATGATAAAGAAAAGCAGCTCAAGCAAGTTGTTGAGACTTACTCCAAGGTTTTTATCTTCTACAAATATGTGTTCGACATGACCCAGACCGACAATCTGGGCGGTAGTGTCGATCTTTTGAGTGTATTTACCCGAGGAACGCTGACCAGCCCCATCGACGCATCGTTCGAAGGCAAGCGGCGGGCTAAGCGGGAGTTTGTCCAGAAGGACCGGGTCGACGAATTGCTGACCAATCTTCCGACGATCCGCCAGTGCAACAAATTCCGGGCCGAGCTTGCGGGCGGCGAGCCTCTTCCGAACGGCGCTTATCCGATTGCCGGGAAGCTCAATCTGATTGAAATCGTCAGGAGTTTCATAACGTCCAACCAGTCGGGAAACCTGATCGGCCAGATATCGGAAGCCGACCTGTTCACGCAGCGGGACAAGGTGCCAGTGCCCTCCATGAATGAAACGCTTGTTTTCACCACGACTCTGCATGCCGGTATCAGCCCGAAACTCGAATTGGGCAAACGGCTAAGCGGCACCGACGTCAAGGGCAGCACGCTGACAGCCACCACGGAAAGGGTGGACATCCATACACTGACGCTGGTCATGCAACTGCCTCCTACGGAGGGGGGACTGACCGTAGCCGAGGCACGGAGCAAGGCGGAGCAGCAAGAGTATGAGCGCCAGGTAGAGGCCGGGGTGCGCGAGCTTCAGCGCGTGGACGACAGCAACTATCGCGACAGGAAATCCAAGGTACTCGAGCTGATCACCGGAGAGTAGTTTCACGGCGCGACAGCATCGACAGGCGGATCAACCTAGGAGGAACCCATGGCAAAGGCGACCAGAACGGCGGCGGGCGCGAGTTCGTTCAGGACCAAGGACGGCACGACAAGGCGGCATACCAAAAAACTCTCTGTCGAAGGCGTGGTGCTTCACATACGCGCGATCATCGAACAGGGTCGCGCGCAGGAGTTTCTCGACGCCTGCAAGGAGCGCGGCTTTACCACGATGAAAGGACCACCCGGGCTCGTGGCATTTACGAGAAACTTCATCGCCGCTGCGCCGGGCGGAGCGGAGGCGACAGCCAAGGGAGCCGGTGACAAAAAGTTCTCCACCGCGGTCCGGGAAATGGTTGCAACGAACGCGAAGATGATCGACGACTGTTACTGCTGAACTGGCGTGACGATGCCGGGGCCGGTTGGTAGCGTACCCCACCCACCAAACCTCTGACACATGCCTTGAACACCAGCGTCTGTAAAAGTCCGCCGACCTTGCGGTTTTCCAGGTCATGGTGCCCCGTTAGCGCAGCGCCAGCCGCGCCTGCGAGGAGAAGGGGGCTGGCATCGTTAGGACGTTGATAAGCATTTGGTAATAAAAGCCGGGAATGAGATGCTGGCTCGATTGGACATGCGAGATGCCGTCGTTCTCGGCGGGGCCATGACATGCGCATCAAGAGTCAGATCATTCTCTCCATGGTGGCCGCCGCGGCTCTGATCGGGCTGGTCGGTGGCGTCGCGATCTTTACGCAGAAAGTGGCGACCAAATCGTTGGGGTTGACCGAAGCGACCAACGTCGCGCGGGAATTGGCCGACACCATCGTCTTCAAATCATCCGACGGGACGCCTTCGCTGCTCGAGCGGCCCGAGGCGCTCAAGCAATTCATGTTGCACCAGCACCGCCGCCTGCACCGGGATTTCCTGGTCCTCGACAACAACAAGACCATCCTCGCCCATGCCGCAGACGAAGAGCACCAGGTCGGCGACAAATTCGGTCACGACCCCGGCAACGAAATCGGCCAGACCCTGGCGGACGGCATTCCGCGCAGATTTGTCGATCCGGAGGAAGTGAACGCCATACTGGCTGTTCCGATCGAAAATCCCGAGGGTACGATCATCGGCGCCGTGCTGCTGGAATATGACCCTGTTCTGCAGGCCGCCGAACAAAGCACCGACAGCCTGCTCTGGCTGGTTGGCCTCAGCGCGGCGGCCGCCGTGCTGGTCGCGGTCGGCTTTGCATGGCAGCTGCTCCGCCGTTTCAGCTCTGGCCTCGGGGACATGATGCGCGGCATGGAAGCGCTGGCGAAAGGCAATGCCATGACGCGCATCAGCCACGCCCGCAACGATGAATTCGGGCAGCTGGCCGATGGCTTCAACACGATGGCGGACCAGCTTGCGTCGGCGCGTGCGCATGTCGAGGACATCGTCGAGACGGCTGCCGAAGGCATCGCGGTTCTAGACGGGGACGGCCGCATCGCCAGCGCCAATCCGGCGGCGGCAATGATGATCGGGCGGCGTGCCGACAAGATCGTCGGGCAGCAATGGGATTCGGTGCTGACCATTCGCGATCCCAGAGGCGGCGCGTTCGCCGCCGGCGCTTCTCCCATCGAAATGGCGCTAGCCACGGGCCGCCAGCAGCAGGGCGAAGTGCGCCTGGCCAGATCCGACGGCTCGCACCTGCCGGTCATCGCCAGTTGCGGTCCGCTCAGCCGATCCGAAGGCGGCCTCGTCCTTACGCTCAACGACATCAGCGAGCTGCGCCGTGCGGAGGGAGTGGTCAACGAGCGTGCCGATCAGCTGGCACTCCTCAACCGTGAACTGCACGAAAAGTCCGAAACCACGACCCGTCTGGTGAAGCTTGGCGAACTGCTGCAGGCCTGCGTCACCTTCCCGGAAGCGTTCTCGGTGGTCGGCACCGCCATGGCCGAGTTCCTCGGTGGTTTGAGCGGAACCGTCCACTTGACCAGCGCGTCGCGCAATCTGGTGGAAGAGATGGCGCATTGGGGCGACGTCCGCTCGAGCGCCACGCAATTCGCGCCGGAAGACTGCTGGGCGCTCAGACGCGGCCAGGAACATGTCGCCGGCCCCGGCATGCTCACGCCGCGCTGCGCGCATATCACCGAGAACGGCAAGAAGGGCTATGTCTGCATGCCTCTGGCCGCGCAAGGCGAAACGCTGGGCATCCTTCATCTGTGCGAACCGAATGCGGCCGAGAAGCCGCAATGGCTGGCTGAAAGACAGCAGATCCTGCGCGGCGTCGTCGACACGCTGGCGCTGGCGCTGGCCAATCTGCGCCTGCGCGAAACGCTGCGGCAGCAGTCGATCCGCGATCCGAACACCAGTCTGTTCAACCGGCGATATCTCGAGGAGACGAGCAGCCGCGAACTGCGCCGGATGGAACGCTCGGGCCAGCCGCTGGTGGTCATCATGCTCGATGTCGACCATTTCAAGCAGTTCAACGATACGTTCGGCCACGAAGCCGGCGATCTCGTCCTGAAGCAGGTCGCCGCCACCTTGATCGAGCACGCCAGGGATAGCGATGTCGTGTCGCGCTACGGCGGCGAGGAGTTTGCCCTGGTCATGCCGGGAAGCTCGGTCCAGGAAGGTGCCGAGCGGGCGGAAGCGCTGCGCCAGGCAATCAGGAAGCTTCATTTGACGCATCGCGGCCGAACGCTGGGCACCGTTACAGCCTCGTTCGGGGTCGCCGCCTACCCCGAGCATGGCGTGGGCTGGGCCGAATTGACCAATGCCGCGGATCACGCGCTCTACGAAGCCAAGGGTAATGGGCGCGACCGGGTCGCCATCGCGCTGGGCAACGCGTCCGGCGAGCGACCTCCGATCCAGTTGGTACCAGTCCCGAAAAGCAGCTGAGACCGTTTGGGTTAGAGCACTCGGCCCGGCCCTGCGATAGTGATCTTGCGCCTGCCAAGAGATCAGGCGAGCTTCTCCGCTGCCCTTGAGGTCTCGCGCGGGCTCTTCTGAGCGGCCACGGTCTTGCCGTCCTTCAGACCTCCACACCGTCAGAGGAATCCGGCTCTTCCCGGCTGCGGCATTGGTTGTTCGGGCTATTCCAGCCCCCAAATGTCCCAAATTTACCTTTGTGCCGACGGGGCTTCCCCTGCGCAAGCCGCGGATGTAAAGCTATATTAGCAATTCGTTAAGTGCGAAGAGAGGTATGCGTAAGGGGAGTTTGGTGATGAACTTCAGAGGCCTGATCAAGCGTGCTGAAGACGTGGATAAAGCGATCCAGGACCTGCAGATCGATTTGGCGGACGCGCTGGATGCAAGTCTCGACGCCGACGACCTGGCGCCGCCGGAGGGCGACGATGTGCCGGATGCCCAGGCGGCAGCCGATGGCGGGCCACCCCAGGCCGACGCGGCAAATGACGACAATGCAGGGAATGCCGAGGGTGCGGACAGTTCCGAAACCGCGCCACGGCTGACTGCCCATACACAGACCCGGCTGGCCGCATTGAGCGCCTTCGAGGGTCTCTTCCATGATGCCAGGGACTATCTGGAGGAGATCAACGACAAGCTGTCGGAGATCGGCACCTCACACCATCTGACGCGCGAATTCCTCAACATCCTGCACAGCGACATCCTGCGCGCCAACGAGCTGGAGGTTGCCAATGCCGCCCTGGCCGCCGAACAGAGGGCGCTGTCGGAAAAGCTGCACGATGCGGTGAAAAAACTGCGCGAGCGCGACGGCGCTTTCGAAGCGCTGCAGCAGCGCGAGACAAGCCTGGTCCAGGACCGGGAGACGCTGCGTGCGGCACTGGCCGCGGTCAGGCTGGAACTGGTGGAGACAGCCAATTCGAGCGCCAAACGCGAAGCGGAGTTCGGCGACATCGCCAAGCGGCTGACCGCCAGGACGGTGGAGGCCAACAGGCGCTTGCGCGAAAGCAAGATGCTGCGCGAAAAGCACGTCAACCTGTCGATCGAACTCGACAAGGCGCTGAAGCGGGAATCGCAGGCGCGCCACAGGCTCGACGAGCTGTCGACGATCCATGCCAGCGAAGCAGCGCGACTGGCGGAGCTGCTGGCGGCGCTCGGCAAGAGTGAGAAAGAGGAGATGCGGCTGCAGAAGTCGCTCGAGGCCGCAC
>NZ_RZQI01000027.1:0-16589 GCF_003998335.1 Mesorhizobium sp. M7A.F.Ca.CA.002.05.1.1
TCGATATCCTGTGCGGGGATGGCATCGCATCCATCGCCGACGACGGCAGACAGGTGCGCACCACACTTGCCGGCGGCCGGGAAATCGTCGCCGACCTCGCGATCATCGGCATCGGCGCCGTGCCGGTGACCGGGCTTGCGGCCGAAGCGGGGCTTACGATCGACAATGGCATTGCAGTCGATGCCGAACTGCGCAGCAGCGATCCCGACATCTTTGCCGCCGGCGATTGCTGCTCGTTTCCGCTCGCCGTCTATGGCGGCCGTCGGGTGCGGCTGGAAGCTTGGCGCAACGCCCAGGAACAGGGCGCGCTGGCGGCCAGGAACATGCTCGGTGCCGGCGAGGCGCATGCGGCGGTGCCGTGGTTCTGGTCGGATCAATATGGTCTGTCCCTGCAGATCGCCGGGCTGTCCGACGAAGGCAGCAGCACCGTGCGCCGCGACCTCGGCGATGGCGCCTTCATTCTCTTCCATTTGGCGCAAGACGGCAGGCTGGTGGCGGCCAGCGGCATCGGCCCCGGCAACGCGGTCGCCCGCGATATCAGGCTGGCCGACATGCTGATCGGCAAGCACGCGAAACCGGCGCCGGAAGCGCTGGGATCACAGGCGGTCAAGCTGAAGTCGTTGCTGGCGGCTTGAGCCGTCGCGCCAATTGTCGACGTCTGCGCTGCCCCTCATCTGCCTGCCGGCATCTTCTCCCCGTATAGTGACGGGGAGAAGGGCGCTTTCGCCGAGGATTTCGCCAATCGGCAACGTTACAGAGGGGGCGTGGCGGTCAACGATGGCCCCTTTCTCCCCGTCGCTATACGGGGAGAAATGCCCGGCAGGGCAATGAGGGGCGGCGCAGGCGTCGGCAAATTAACGCCAGAGAGCCGCCCTAAAACAGCGCCTTCAGCTCCGGCAGCTTATCATTCACCAGCCAGCCATAGTAATTCTCTTCCGGCAGCTTTTCCGGCTCGCCGGCGGCGCGGCGCCTGTCGTTCTCCGCCTTCAGCGCGTCGGCGCGCTGCTCCGGATTGCCGACATTGTAGAGCGTGGCGGTGACCCCCGGATTGCCCGAAATGTCGAAGCCGGCAATGCTTTTATAGGCATCGATCGATTTCCGGATCGTCGCGGCGACGTAGGGCAGCGTCAGGTCGGGATCCATGATGGTCTTGTAGACCGAATTGGGATCGCCGACGTCGAGCTTCGGCAGGCCGGAAACCTTGTGCACGAGATCGCTCATCTGCAAGGCGGTCAGCGGATTGAGCTGGCCGAGGCCGAAGGTCTGGCCGGCATAGTAAGGCTGGAAGAAGGTGGCGCCGAAACGGTCGTCGGGAAAGCTGGTCCCGCCGACGCTCTTGCCGCGAAACGAATGGTTCCACACCTGCTCGCGGCATTCCCACAGATCGTAGCTGTCGGACATTGCGGCGCATTTCTTGAATTCCGGCCGCTGCACGAAATCCGTGATGTCCTCGCCTTCATAGGCGAAGGACAGCTTGCTGGAGAGATAGGAGATCGCCTTGACGTAGTAGGTCTGCAGCCGGTCATAGGCATCGACATTGTAGGTGTGCTCGCCGACGATGGCGCCGACGATGTGCAAGGGATCGATGCCGTAGGTGGCTGCTGCCTTCTTGATCTTGCCGCGCAGACCGGCGTCGTTCTGCAGCAGGGCGTAGACCTTGCGGTACTTCGCCTGGAAGCTGGTGTTGGTCGCCTGCGTGCGCCGGCTGGAGGCACCCGGAATGTCGGGCTGCACGGCATTGCGATTTCCCGGCGGCACCAATGTCGCTGCCTCGGCGGCGAACAGCGTCGCCGCCAGCGTCAAGCCGAGAATGACCAGGATCAGTTTTTTCATGCACCCGCCGCCCAAGCAATTCCAGGAAAAGTGTGAAACGGTTTCCCGGAATTCCGTCAAACCAAGAGATCGAGAATTGCCGCGCAAACTAGGTAAAGCTCTTGGTCGAGTCGAGAGCGCCCCTTCACCCGGCACTACGAAAGGTGGCCAGATGGTACCATCTGGCCACACATGATTTTGCTTGCCGGAAAATGTTGCCTGGACCGGCGCCGGAACGTTCCGGCGCCGTCGTTTAAAGGATGAACCGCGACAGGTCGGTATTCCTGGACAGGTCGCCGACATGCTTCTCCACATAGGCGGCATCGATGGTGACTGATGTGCCGTTGCGGTCGGGCGCATCGTAGGAGATTTCGTCCAGCACCCGCTCCATCACCGTCTGCAACCGCCTTGCGCCGATGTTCTCGACGCTGGCGTTGAGGTCGACGGCGATGCCGGCCAGCGAATCGATAGCGTCGTCGGTGAAGGTCAGCTCGACGCCCTCGGTCTTCATCAGCGCGATATACTGCTTGATCAGGCTGGCTTCGGTCTCGGTCAGGATGCGGACGAAATCGTCCTTCTCCAGCGCCCGCAGCTCGACCCGGATCGGCAGGCGGCCCTGCAATTCCGGCAACAGGTCTGACGGCTTCGAGACGTGGAAGGCGCCGGAGGCGATGAACAGGATGTGGTCGGTCTTCAGCGGTCCGTATTTGGTCGCCACCGTGGTGCCCTCGATCAGCGGCAGCAGGTCGCGCTGCACGCCTTCGCGGGAAACGCCGGCGCCCATGCCGCCTTCGCGCGAGGCGATCTTGTCGATCTCGTCGAGGAAGACGATGCCGTCATTCTCCGTCGCATCGAGCGCCCGCCGCACCACTTCGTCCTGGTCGAGCAGCTTGTCGGACTCGTCATTGACCAGCAGATCGTAGGACTCCTTCACCGTCGTCTTGCGCATCTTGGTCTTCTTGCCGCCCATCGCCTTCGACAGCATGTCGTTGATGTTCAGCACGCCGATATTGGCGCCGGGCATGCCGGGGATCTCGAAACCGGGCATGCCGCCGCTGCCGGTGTCGGCAACCTCGACCTCGATCTCCTTGTCGTCGAGCTCACCGTCGCGCAGCTTCTTGCGGAAACTATCGCGGGTGGCCGGGCTCGCGGTCTTGCCGACCAGCGCTTCCAGCACGCGTTCCTCGGCGTTGACGTGGGCGCGCGCCTTGACGTCTTCGCGCATCTTCTCACGCACCAGGCCGATGGCGATCTCGACCAGATCGCGGATGATCTGCTCGACATCGCGGCCGACATAGCCGACCTCGGTGAACTTGGTTGCCTCGACCTTGACGAAAGGCGCACCGGCGAGCCGCGCCAGGCGGCGCGAGATTTCGGTTTTGCCGACGCCGGTCGGCCCGATCATCAGGATGTTCTTCGGCATCACCTCTTCGCGCATCTGGCCTTCCAGCTGCTGGCGGCGCCAGCGGTTGCGCAAGGCGATGGCCACGGCGCGTTTGGCGTCCTTCTGGCCGATGATGAAACGGTCGAGTTCCGAAACGATTTCGCGGGGAGAAAATGTGCTCATATCACTAGATTCCACTTTGCCACTGCTTGATGGCCTCGAACGGATGCAGCAGCATGATCACGTTGAGTGTCAGATTGTCCCGGATGAGATAGCCGGTACCGAGTTCGAAGATGATGGCAAGGCTGACGATCACCCATATAGGTAGCCTTCGCGCCATCACAAATCCCAGCATCATGGCCAGTGTGTCGGACACCGAATTGATGATGCTGTCGCCGTAATAGTCGAGCGAGATGGTGCCGGCGCGGTAGCGCTCGATGATGAATGGGCTGTTTTCGAGCAGCTCCCAACCGCCTTCGATGAAGACGGCGAACGCCAGCCTCAAGCCGATCGGCGAACGCGGGAACAGGAATCTTGCCAGCGCATAGAACAGGAAGCCGTGGATGATGTGCGAGAACGTATACCAGTCCGAAATGTGCTGGGAATTCTCCGAACTCTGCACGACGCCATGCCAGAGCTTGACGTAGCCGCAGGTGCAGATCGGCGCTCGCCCCATGCCGTAGAGCGCCCCGGCCTGGAAGATGATCAGGGCGAGGACGAGCAGAAGCCCCATCCGCCAGCTGTCTTCATAGGCCGAATAGCTGTTCTCCGCGGTCGGTGTCGTCATCGGTTCATTCCCCCTCGTTTCGCGTCGCCGTCTCGACCATCACAAGCCTTGTCACGCCTTCAGCGGCGGTAGCCGGCGGATCACGGCAGCCGGCAAGGTGGGTTTGACCACAATCCGCCGGATACGCTGCCAGCCAGCCCCGAACAGAATGATCAGCGCGCCAACAACGACCAGGATCAAGGCAAAAGGCGGGATGCCCGTCGAATCGGAGGCGGAATTCACCAGATAATAGATGCCCAGCGAGCCGAAGTAAGCCAATGTCGGAACCAGAAGCGAACGGCGGTCGATGGCAAGCGCGACATAGAGGAAGCCAAGGATCAGTATAGTCAGCATGATGGTTGCATTGGCATCCGGCGCGATATGTCCGAACACGACGTTCTGGCCGGTTGCCATGATGAAGAGCGGATGCACCAGCATGGGCGCCGAGACGACATGCAGCCAGAAAGCGCAATCGGACCAGATCTTGCGTCGATCCCTGTCGTAAATGTCAAAAGCTACACCCGTTGCGAACACGATCAGGCCGCAGATCAGCGGCATGTAAAGTGCCGCGCGGAGCAATTCGGGAACATCCTCCATACGCGGTGGCGCAATCGCACCCGCTGTCACGCTATCATACAGGATTATCGCCGTTTGCAGGAAGGCAAGCAGTGTAAAAGCGATGGCGATAGCCCCGGCAATGATGGGGACGCGAAAACGCCAGAAATAGATCGCCGCCGCGATTATTCCTCCGCCCAGGAACAGATATCCGGCCTGGGACGCCGTCTGGCGCAACGCCAATAGCTGCCAGATAGTCTCCGGCTTGCGTATGCCGAAGCTGGCCTCCACCTGTAGCGCCAGAGCGGCCAGAATGGCGGCCATGAAAATCAGGGCAAGCACGGACGACGATAATTTCATCCGGTGCTGACGCGTGACGATTTCGGCGAGCCCCCAGGCGAAAACCGCGAGGATGCCTGCGATCCAGAATGTTTGGCCTGGAAGCAAGGTGGTCAGGACAAAGAAGAAGCCGGCGCTGAGCAGAACGGTTCCCACGGTGACAAACAGATCGTTGCCGCCGCCCACCAGCCGCAGGTTTTCCTCGTCACCCTCGTCATCGGCGCGCCTGGCCTCGGGGGCGAGAGCGACCGCACGTTCCATGGCCTCCAACTGATCGCGCAGGGTCTGCGAGATCAAACCTTTCGCGACTGCCTTGTCGAGGGTTTCGGCGCTGATCAATTGGGCTCCTGCGTCGCGTCGCGCGCCATCATCAAGGCCGGCCCGTACTCCGATGTTCTGGTGTCAAAGGCAACAAAGCCAGCCTTTTCATAGGCACGGATCGCCCTGACATTGGCGGGATCCGGATCGATGATGACGCGCGGAACACCTTCCTCGAAAAGCTGTTCGACGAACTGGCGCACGATTGCCGAGCCATGGCCGCGCCCGAGCAACTCCGGCACGCCGATCGACACGTCGATGCCGAGCGTGCCGAACGGCTGGTCGGCATAGGGATGGTCGTCTTCCAGATGCGGGTCGTAGCTCTGCAGATAGGCGATCGGCTTGCCGTCGAGCTCGACGATCAGCGGCTCGACCGAAATCGAGTCGATGTGCTCGCGAATGCCGGCGATTTCCGTCTCCGGATCGTCCCACCACTCTGCAACATGCGGCTCGGCGAGCCAGCCGGCGATCATCGGCAGGGCTTTTTCCGTCACCGGCCGAAAGTCGTAGCTATCTTCTTGTTCGGCGATGATCTCTGGACGAACGGAACCGTTTGTCCGAGAAAACCGGTTTCCACTTTTCGGGGTCATGGCCGGCCTTTTCAGCCGACCTCGAGCGTTTCGACGACGAAATTGTTGTTGGTGTAGACGCAGATGTCGGATGCGATCTGCATCGCCTTGCGGGCGATCTCCTCGGCATCCTTGTCGCTGTCCATCAGCGCGCGGGCCGCGGCCAGCGCGTAGTTACCGCCCGAACCGATGGCCATGACGCCGAATTCGGGCTCGAGCACGTCGCCAGTGCCGGTCAGCGCCAGCGATACCGACTTGTCGGCCACCAGCATCATCGCTTCCAGCCGGCGCAGATAGCGGTCGGTGCGCCAGTCCTTGGCGAGTTCGACGCAGGCGCGCGTCAGCTGGTCTGGATATTGTTCGAGCTTGGCTTCGAGCCGCTCCAGCAGCGTGAAGGCGTCGGCGGTGGCGCCGGCGAACCCGGCGATCACATTGCCGCCCTTGCCGATGCGGCGCACCTTCTTGGCGTTGCCCTTCATGATGGTCTGGCCAAGGCTGACCTGGCCGTCGCCGGCGATCACCACCTTGTTGCCCTTGCGCACCGTCACGATGGTCGTGGCGTGCATGGTCAGATTATCGGACATTTCCTGGCTCCGAGCAGCGCCATCCCGATAAGGCGATCGGCGCGGTACGAGTGACTTGATCGGCCATATGTATGCATGGGACCGATGATTGCAAACCGCTGGATAGCGGCCGGGTTCGCAACTGGCAATCGCCGGATCATGCTGCTAGAAGGCTTTCGTTTTCAAGCCTGCGAGCGCTTGAACCTCTGAGCTGGTCACGATGTGAACCTCTGGGACAAGGATAGAGTGATGCCGCCCCGCGCCGCCGAAGTCAGCCGCAAGACCAAGGAAACCGAGATTGCCGTCTCGGTCCATGTCGACGGCACCGGAAAATCGGACATTTCGACGGGCGTCGGCTTCTTCGACCATATGCTGGACCAGCTGGCGCGCCATTCCCTGATCGACATGACGGTCAGGGCCAAGGGCGACCTGCATATCGACGATCATCACACCGTCGAGGACACCGGCATCGCGCTTGGCCAGGCGCTGGCCAAGGCACTGGGCGAGCGGCGCGGCATCATGCGCTATGCCTCGATCGACCTTGCCATGGACGAGACGCTGACGCGCGCTGCGATCGACGTGTCCGGCCGTCCGTTCCTGGTCTGGAACGTTTCCTTCTCGTCGCCGAAGATCGGCACCTTCGACACCGAACTGGTGCGCGAATTCTTCCAGGCTTTGGCGCAGAATGCCGGCATCACGCTGCATGTCACCAATCACTATGGCGCCAACAACCATCACATCGCCGAGACCTGCTTCAAGGCGGTGGCGCGCGCGCTGCGCGCGGCTCTCGAACGCGATCCGCGCCAGCCGGATGCGGTTCCCTCCACCAAGGGATCGTTGAAGGGATAAGGCCATGGCCACCTATGTCGTGATGGAACCGCCAGGCCGCAGCGAGAAGGCCGATGCCACGGCCTTTGTCCGCGATGGCTTCACCTGGCTGGGCCTCCTGGTGCCGCCGCTATGGTTCGCCTGGCATCGGCTGTGGATCGAGGCAGCGCTTGCCTTCGTCGTCATGGGCCTGCTTTCGATGCTGGGCCAGAAGCTCGGCCTTGGTCTGGCCGGCTCGCTGCTGTCACTGTTGGTTTCGCTCTATGTCGGACTGGAAGGGCAAGGCCTGCGCATCGCGGCACTTCGCCGGCGCGGTTGGCACGAATGGGGCGCGGTCGAAGCCGGTTGGCTCGACGACGCCGACACACGCTATGCGCTGGAAGCGGAAGCGCTTGCCGATGAGGTTGTGCCGGCGCCGCGTATGGTCCCCGATGCTGCCCTCGCGCGGCCAGCGCAGCCGGGCATGGCGCTGGGGCTGACCCACATTCCGGGAAGAAGCTGACATGCGGGTTGCGATCATCGACTACGGCTCGGGCAATTTGCGCTCGGCCACCAAGGCTTTCGAGCGCGCCGCGCGCGAAGCCGGCATATCGGCCGATATCGACCTGACCGCAGATGCCGAGCAGGTGCGCACGGCCGATCGCATCGTCCTGCCCGGCGTCGGCGCCTATGCCGACTGCGCCTCCGGCCTGCAGGCCGTCGAAGGCATGTGGGAAGCCGTCGAGGAGGTTGCGATCGTCAAGGGCCGGCCGTTCCTCGGCATATGCGTCGGCATGCAGCTGATGTCGCAGCGCGGCCTCGAAAAGACGATTACCAAGGGCTTCGGCTGGATATCGGGCGACGTGAAGGAGATCATGCCTTCCGATCCGGCGCTGAAGATCCCGCAGATCGGCTGGAACACGATCGAGCTCAAGCGCCAGCATCCGCTGTTTGCCGGCATACCGACTGGCGCAAGCGGGCTGCATGCCTATTTCGTGCATTCCTATCATCTCGATGCGGGCAAGGCGGACGAGGTTCTGGCGGTTGCCGACTATGGCGGCCCGGTGACGGCGGCCGTCGCCCGCGACAATCTTGTCGGCACGCAGTTCCACCCGGAAAAGAGCCAGGCGCTCGGCCTCGCGCTGATCACCAATTTCCTGCGCTGGAGGCCCTAGAGCATGATCCCGAAAAGTGGACCCCGGCTTTCTCGGACAAACGGTTCCCGTTTGTCCGGAGATCATGCTCGAGCAGAGGGATAGACCATGAGCAAGAAGGGCTACTGGATGGCGATGGTCGAGGTGACCGATCCGGAAAACTATCCGCTATACATTGCCGCCAACAAAGCGGCTTTCGACAAATATGGCGCAAAGTTCCTGACCCGCGGCGGTCAGTCGTCGAGCCCGGAAGGGCTATCGGGCAATCGCCATGTCATCATCGAGTTCGAGAGCTATGCGGTCGCACTCGCCTGCTTCCATTCGCCTGAATACCAGGTGGCGCTGAAATTCCGACGTCTCTATTCGACATCCCATTTCGCCATTGTGGAAGGCGCCTGAACGGATGATCCTTTTCCCGGCGATAGATCTCAAGGACGGCCAGTGCGTGCGCCTCAGGCATGGCGACATGACGACCGCGACCATCTACAACGATGATCCTGCCGCGCAGGCGCGGGCCTTCGAGCAACAGGGTTTCGAATGGCTGCATGTCGTCGACCTCAACGGCGCCTTCCAGGGCCAGAGCGTCAACAGTGCGGCGGTCGGCGCCATCCTCAAGGCAACGAAGAACCCGGTGCAGCTCGGCGGCGGCATCCGCACGCTGGCGCAGATCGAGGACTGGCTCGATCGCGGCCTGGCCCGGGTCATCCTCGGCACGGTGGCGGTGCGTGACCCGGACCTTGTCAAACAGGCCTGCAAGGCGTTTCCGGGCAAGGTCGCCGTCGGCATCGACGCCAAGGGCGGCAAGGTCGCCGTCGAGGGCTGGGCCGAGGCGTCGAGCCTCGGCGTCATCGAACTGGCGAGGAAGTTCGAGGGCGCCGGCGTCGCTGCCATCATCTACACCGACATCGACCGCGACGGCGTTTTGACCGGCATCAACTGGGACGCCACCATCGACCTCGCCGATGCCGTGTCGATCCCGGTCATCGCGTCGGGCGGCCTCGCCTCGATCGCCGACATCGTGCGCATGACCATGCCCGATGCGCAAAAGCTCGAAGGCGCGATCTCCGGCCGCGCGCTCTATGACGGCCGCATCGATCCGGCCGAGGCCCTGGCGATCCTGCAGGGCAGGGCGGAGACGCGGACGTGAAAATCTCCATTATCCTGGCCTCCTATGACAGCGGCCACTATCATGGCGGCATGGGCCAGGGGCCGGACGCGCTGGTCTCTGGCGGGCTCGTCGACGCCCTGACGATGGCCGGCCACGATGTGATGGTCGAGGATATCGGCAAGGTTGGAGATGCCCAGGAGCGTGAAATCGCCACCGGCTTTGCCGTCTGCAACGCGGTTGCGAGCGAGGTTCGCCTTGCCCGCGACGCCGGTCGGTTTCCCATCGTCCTTGCCGGAAACTGCCTGACCAGCGCCGGCGCGGTCGCCGGCGAAGACGCCGATGCGATCATCTGGGCCGACCAGCATGGCGATCTCAACACGCCCGAGACATCCACATACGGCTTTCTCGACGGCATGGCGCTGGCGACCGTGCTTGGCCTGTGCTGGCGGCCGATGGCGTCGGCCATTCCGGGCTTCAAGCCGGTCGATCCGTCGCGTTGCGTGCTCGTCAACGCGCGCGATCTCGATCCCGCGGAAAAACAGCTTCTCGAGACATTGCCGATCGTGCGGACGGAGTGCTCCGGGGTGGCCCAGGCGGCCGAAAGACTGATGGTCGCCGGCGCCAGACGCGTGCACATGCATCTCGATATGGACGTGCACGATCCCCGGGAGCTGCAGGCCAACCGCTATATCACTTCGGGCGGGCCGAGCCCGGAACAGTTGCGCGATGCCACGTGCGCCATCGCGCTGGCGGTGCCGATCGTCGGCATCACCGTTTCCGCCTACGACCCGGCCTTCGACGCCCAGGCCGATGTTCCGCCGCAGGTCGGCCAGTTGCTGAACGATCTCATCGCCACGATAGAGGGCCGCTGATGCTGAAAGCCCGTGTCATCCCCTGTCTCGACGTCAAGAACGGCCGTGTCGTCAAGGGCGTCAACTTCGTCGATCTCGTCGACGCCGGCGATCCGGTCGAGGCGGCCAAGGCCTATGACGCGGCCGGCGCCGACGAACTCTGCTTCCTCGACATCACCGCTTCGTCGGACAATCGCGAGACCATCTTCGACGTTATCGCACGTACCGCCGAACAATGCTTCATGCCGCTGACCGTTGGCGGCGGCGTGCGCCAGGTCGCCGATATCAGGAAGCTGCTTTTGGCCGGCGCCGACAAGGTGTCGATCAACACGGCCGCGGTGAAGAACCCGGATTTCGTTGCGGAGGCCGCCGACAAGTTCGGCAACCAGTGCATCGTCGTCGCCATCGACGCCAAGAAGGTGTCGGGCACCAGTGAGACCGACCGCTGGGAGATCTTCACTCATGGCGGCCGCGAAAAGACCGGCATCGACGCGGTCGAATTCGCCCGGAAAATGGTCGATCGCGGCGCCGGCGAGATCCTGCTGACCTCGATGGATCGGGACGGCACCAAGGCCGGCTACGACATCGCGCTGACCCGCGCGATATCAGACGCCGTGCGCGCGCCGGTGATCGCCTCCGGCGGCGTCGGCACGCTCGACCACATGGTCGAAGGCATTCGCGACGGCCATGCCGGCGCGGTGCTGGCCGCGTCCATTTTCCATTTCGGCACCTACACGATAGCGCAGGCCAAGGCGCATATGGCCGCCGCCGGCCTGCCGATGCGGCTGGACTCTGTGAATAATCGGCCCTAAAGCATGATCCCGAAAAGTGGGAACCGGTTTTCGGAAAAGATCATGCTTAAACAAGCAGATAGATGACGCCATGACCGAGTTTTCGCTTTCCGATCTGGAAAAAATCATTGGGGAACGCGCCCATTCAGGAGATCCGGATTCGTGGACGGCAAAATTGTTCGCGCGCGGCATCGACAAGGCGGCGCAGAAGCTCGGCGAGGAGGCCGTCGAGACGGTGATTGCCGCCGTCAGGGGCGACAAACCGGCCATCGTTTCAGAAAGCGCCGATCTTATGTATCATTGGCTCGTCGTTCTCGGCCTCTCGGGAGTTTCGCTGAGCGACGTGCTCAGGGAACTCGAAGGCCGCACCCGGCGTTCGGGCATCGCCGAGAAGGCGTCACGGCCCAAGGGCTGACCGCGAGGAAGGGCAGGTATCTCGATGGATCAGCTCGCGCCGACCGAGAAGTATTCCCCCTTTCGCTTCTTCTCCGCCGAGCAATGGTCGCAATTCCGCGCCGATACCCCACTGACGCTGAGCGCGGACGAATTCCGCCGCCTGCGCTCGCTCAACGATCCGGTCGATCTCGAGGAGGTCACGCGCATCTATCTGTCGCTGTCGCGGCTGTTGTCGGCGCATGTCGAAGCGAGCCAGCTGCTGTTTCGGCAACGCCAGGCCTTCTTCAACGCGGTCGACGTGGTCAAGACACCGTTCATCATCGGCATTGCCGGTTCGGTCGCCGTCGGCAAATCGACCACCGCACGCGTGCTGAAGGAACTGCTGGCGCGCTGGCCGTCGAGCCCCAAGGTCGATCTCATCACCACCGACGGCTTCCTGCTGCCCAACGAGGTCCTGCGCCGCGAGAACCTGATGGAGCGCAAGGGTTTCCCCGACAGCTACGATGTGGGCGCGCTGCTGCGCTTCCTGTCGGGCATCAAGTCGGCGCTGCCCGATGTCCGCGCGCCGGTCTATTCGCACCTGACTTATGACGTCATTCCTGGCGAGTTCGTCACCATCGACCGGCCCGACATATTGATCTTCGAAGGCATCAATGTCCTGCAGCCCGGCAAGCTGCCGCAGGACGGCAAGATCGTCCCTTTCCTGTCGGACTTCTTCGACTTCGCCATCTACATCGATGCCGACGAGAAGCTGATCCACAACTGGTACATTTCCCGCTTCATGCGGCTGCGTGAGACCGCCTTCCGCAACCCGGACTCCTTCTTTCACCGCTATTCGCAGCTGTCGGAGAGTTCGGCGCGCGCCATCGCCGAAGGCCTGTGGACCAACATCAATTTGAAGAATCTGCGCGAGAACATCCTGCCGACGCGGGCCCGCGCCGACTTGATCCTGCGCAAAGGCGCCGACCACCTGATCGAGGAAGTGGCGCTCAGGAAGCTGTGACGGCCGGCTCCGTCACCCGCCGCAGCGTCAGATTGATCCGCCCGCCGTTTTTCAGCAGCGCCGAGGTCGAGGGATAGATCCGATCGACGCCGTGAAAGCACAGCCGCCCCTCGCCGCCGAGCACCACGACGTCACCGCTTTGCAGCCTGAACGACTTGGTGGCGCCATCACGCGTGGTCTGGCCGACTCGGAACAGGCAGTCGTCGCCGAGCGAGACGGAGACGACCGACGCCGAAAGATCGGTCTCGTCGCGGTCCTGATGCAGGCCCATTTTTGCGTCCGGCGTGTAGAAATTGATGAGGCATGCTTCCGGCGGGTGCGAATAGCCCGAGACCTCGCGCCACAGGTCGAGCAGCGCATCCGGAATTGGCGGCCAAGGCGCCCCGGTTACCGGATGCGCCGGCTGGTAACGATAGCCGTGCTCCTTGTCGGTGACCCAGCCGAGCGGCCCGCAATTGGTCATACGCACGCTCATCTCCTTGCCGGTGCGCGGCATGGCCGGCACGAACAGCGGCGCCTGCTGCACGATCCGTCCCACCTCGTCGACCATCTCTTCCTGCGCGCTGCGCGACAGGTAGGCCGGCATGTGGCGGACGCCTTTGGGCAGGACGAGCACGGATTCGATTACCTCTTGGATGGTTCGGAACCGTAAAATGTCACGTTCAAATGAAAACGGCGACCCGAAAGCCGCCGCTCTTGTCGAATTGGCAGCCGCCGATCAGGCGAGGTCGGGAATGCGCAGCACCTGGCCCGGATAGATCTTGTCGGGATGGGTCAGCATCGGCTTGTTGGCCTCGAATATGACCGTGTTCTTGACGCCTTGGCCCTTGCCGTAGCTTTTCTCGGCGATCTTCCAGAGATTGTCGCCCTTCTTCACCGTGTAGAAGGTGGGCTCCTTGGCGGGGGCGGCGGCCGTGCCAGGTGCTGGCGCGACCTGCAATTCGTCCGCCTGCACTTTGGAGACGCCGAGCGTGTTGCCGACGGCGATGACCGCCTTCTCGAAGATCGACTGGTCCTTGACCACACCCTTCAGCACCGCCGTGTCGCCCGTGACGACGACCTCGACGCCATCGGTGCCGAGCTTGTGCGAATCGAGCTCCTTCTTGAGTGTGTCGGCCGTGGGTGCGGCTTCGTCGTCACCGCCGATGCCCAGTTTCTTGCCGACGCTCTTGACGAAATCGAACATGCCCATCCTTGGTCTCCCTTGCTAATGGCAATGGTTGAACTTTGCATCTGCGGTCCAAAATGGGAAGTCGTTTTGCGCGTGATTGGTGTGGTGCTTAATCGTTCTCCACCCGGCCCCGCAGCTTCTTGATCGTGCCGCGCCCGGCCTTGCTCTTCAGCCGCCGTTCCACGGCACCCTTCGACGGCCGTGTCTTCTTGCGCGGCGGCGGTGGCGGTTCGGCGGCCTTGGCGACCAATGCCGTCAGCCGTGCCCGCGCATCCGCCCGGTTCTGTTCCTGGGTGCGGAAGCGGCCTGCTTCGATGACGATGACACCGTCCTTGGTGGCACGCTGGCCGGCAAGCTTGATCGTCCGCTCGCGCACGCGCTCCGACAGACCCGTTGCGTTGGCCGCGTCGAAGCGCAGTTGCACCGCCGTCGCCACCTTGTTGACGTTCTGGCCGCCGGGACCGGACGAGCGGATGAAATCCTCGTGCAGGTCGCCCGGATGGATCACCGCATCGCCTGATATGATGATGTTGTCGTCGCTCGCCATGCCGCAGTCATGGCGCGGCGGATCGAAAAAGAAAAGGCCCGATCGAACCGGGCCTTTCAACGAAAGCTGACCCCTGTGGCGCGATTACTCCGCCGCTTCCTGCATGCGCGGCGCCGCGCCCAGCACCACGGCGTCGACATGGCTTTCGAATTTCTCGAAATTGACGGCGAACATGCCGACCAGCCGTGCCGCCTGACGGTCGTAGCCGGCCTTGTCGGCCCAGGTCGCCCGGGGGTCCAGAATCATCGGGTCGAGAATGGCGCTATCGATGCCCGGCACAGCCACCGGCACCTCGAAACCGAAATGAGGGTCGGTGCGGAACTCGGCCGTCTTCAGCGAGCCGTCAAGTGCGGCTGCAAGCAACGCGCGCGTCGCCTTGATCGGCATGCGCTTGCCGGTGCCGTAGGCGCCGCCGGTCCAGCCGGTATTGACCAGCCAGCAATCGGCGCCGTGGCGTGCAATCAGCTCGCGCAGCAGATTGCCGTATTCGGAAGGGTGGCGCGGCATGAACGGCGCACCGAAACAGGTCGAAAACGTCGCTTCGGGCTCGGTCACGCCCTTTTCGGTTCCGGCCACCTTGGCGGTGTAGCCGGACAGGAAATGATACATCGCCTGCGCCGGGGTCAGCCGCGCGATCGGCGGCATCACGCCGAACGCATCGGCGGTCAGCATGATGATGTTGTTGGGATGGTTGGCGCGGCCGGTCTTGCTGGCATTGGGGATGAAGTCCAGCGGGTAGGCGCAGCGTGTGTTCTCGGTCAGTCTTCCGTCGTTGAAATCCGGCACGCCATCAGCGTCGAGCACGACATTTTCCAGCACCGTGCCGAAGCGCTGCGTGGTGGCGAAGATTTCCGGCTCGGCTTCCGCCGACAGCTTGATCGTCTTGGCATAGCAGCCGCCTTCGAAATTGAAGATGCCGTGCGGCCCCCAGCCATGCTCGTCGTCGCCGATCAGCGTGCGCGAGGGATCGGCCGAGAGCGTCGTCTTGCCGGTGCCCGACAGGCCGAAGAAGATGGCGGCGTCGCCGGCCGCACCCTCATTGGCCGAGCAATGCATCGGCATCACGCCTTTCGCCGGCAGCAGATAGTTGAGCATGGTGAACACCGACTTCTTCATCTCGCCGGCATAGGAGGTGCCGCCGATCAGCACGATCTTGCGCGAAAGATCGACGGCGATCACCGTTTCGGTGCGGCTGCCGTGACGAAGGGGATCGGCGCGGAAGGACGGCAGGTCGATGATCGTCATCTCAGGCACGAACTGTTCGAGTTCGGCGGCATCCGGACGGATCAGCAGATTGCGGATGAACAGCGAGTGCCAGGCAAATTCGGTGATCACCCTGGTCGGCAGCCTCGACTCCGCATCGGCGCCGCCGACCAGATCCTGGACGTATAGATCCTTGTCCGCGGCATGCGCCTGGAAATCGGCGAGCAGCGTGTCGAACTGGGCCGGCGAGATCGCCTTGTTGTTGTCCCACCAGACATGTGGTTCGGTGGCGCCATCGCGGACGACGAACTTGTCCTTGGGCGAGCGGCCGGTGTGCTGTCCGGTCTCGGCGACCAGCGCGCCATGGGCGGTCAAGCGGGCCTCGCCGCGCCGGATCGATTCCTCATAAAGGGCGGCCGCACCGAAATTATAGCGCACCACGCCGGTGGTTTTCAGGCCGATATGATCGATCGCGCAGGCGGAATTGCGTTTGCCGACTTCCGACATCGAGTGTCCCTCTTGGATTTGCCGCATCTTTGCCGGCACGTTTCCAGCACGCCCACTACGCGGGCGAGATGGTCAGAACCAGAAAAGCCAAATGATATCAAATCATTAATCGATTTAAATATTTTGAAAGTTGTTTAAATCGTTTATATGTGCAAAAAGTTTCGCGGTTGCCCAAAGGATTGGCGATGTCCGTTCGTCCAATCCATGTCGAGGTAGGATTGTGGCCGCCGGCATGCCGCGCGTGACAGCGGACAAGGCCTATGCCACATTTTGTACCTAATTTGTCCTGCAAAAGCCCCTTCTCTACGACAGAAGGGACAGCTCATGAGGGAGCCGCTTGAAATGGCAACAATCGCGCTTGTCGATGACGACCGCAACATTCTGACATCGGTGTCGATCGCCCTGGAATCCGAGGGGTATCGCGTCGAGACCTACACGGATGGTGCGTCAGCGCTGGAAGGCCTGGCGGCACGCCCGCCGAACCTTGCCATCCTCGACATCAAGATGCCGCGCATGGACGGCATGGAACTGCTGCGCCGCATGCGCCAGAAGTCCGACCTTCCGGTGATCTTCCTGACCTCCAAGGACGACGAGATCGACGAATTGTTCGGCCTCAAGATGGGCGCCGACGATTTCATCCGCAAGCCCTTCTCGCAGCGCCTGCTGGTCGAGCGGGTGCGCGCCGTGCTGCGCCGCGCCAGTGCCCGCGAGGCTGCCGCCAAGACGCCAAGCCAGCAGGCCCGCT
>NZ_RZQI01000281.1:0-6588 GCF_003998335.1 Mesorhizobium sp. M7A.F.Ca.CA.002.05.1.1
CGTTGGAGCCGGAGAACGCGGTCGGTGCCGAGCGGGCAGGGGCGCCCGACGGGGCCGCAAAGCCTTTCGGATCGTTGCCGCTGACGCGCGACACCAGCTTCACCGGCGATGCGCCACGAGTCAGGCCCTTGGAAACCGCATCGGTCTTGCCTTCGCTGATGCCACGGCCAAGTGCGGTGTTGGAAAAGTCCGACTGGTCGACATGGGCGAGGTCGTTGCGCCCGAGATAGGAGATCGCCAGTTCGCGGAACACGTAGTCGAGGATCGATGTCGCGCTCTTGATGGCATCGTTGCCCTGCACCATGCCGGCCGGCTCGAACTTGGTGAAGGTGAAGGCGTGCACATATTCGTCGAGCGGCACGCCATATTGCAGGCCGAGCGAAATGGCGATGGCGAAGTTGTTGAGAAGGCCACGCAAGGTCGCGCCTTCCTTGTTCATGTCGATGAAGATCTCGCCGAGACGGCCATCGTCATATTCGCCGGTGCGCAGGAAGATGGTGTTGCCACCGATCTTGGCCTTCTGCGTGTAACCCTTGCGGCGGCCGGGCAGCTTTTCCTGCTCGCGCGACACGCGCTCGATGATGCGCTCGACGATCCGCTCGGTGATCTGTGCGGCACGTGCTGCCGCAGGTGCGGCGAGCAGCTGCTCGACGGCTTCGTCCTCGTCGTCCTCGCCATCGGCGAGCAGCGAGGAGTTGAGCGGCTGCGACAGCTTCGAGCCGTCGCGGTAGAGCGCGTTGGCCTTCAGCGCCAGCTTCCACGACAGCATGTAGGCGCCCTTGGCGTCTTCCACCGTCGCATCGTTGGGCATGTTGATGGTCTTGGAGATGGCGCCGGAAATGAAGGGCTGTGCAGCCGCCATCATCTGGATGTGGCTGTTGATGGACAGCGAGCGCTTGCCGATCTTGCCGCACGGGCTGGCGCAGTCGAAAACCGCCAGGTGTTCGGCCTTGAGGAACGGCGCGCCTTCCAGCGTCATCGCACCGCAGACGTGGATGTTGGCGGCCTCGATATCTTTCCGGGAGAAGCCGAGCGCCGGCAGGATCTCGAACGAGAAATCGTTGAGCTGCTCGTCGGTGAAGCCGAAATTCTCCTTCACCCAGTCGGCGCCGAGCGTCCACTGATTGAAGACGAACTTGATGTCGAAGGCCGACTTCAAGGCTGCGTTGAGCGCGGCGATCTTGTCGTCGGTGAAGCCCTTGGCCTTGAGCGCGCCGGGGTTGATGGCCGGCGCCTGGTTGAGGTTGCCGTGGCCGACCGCATAGGCCTCCATCTCGGCGATCTGGGCTTCGGAATAGCCGAGCGTGCGCAGCGCTTCCGGCACGGCGCGGTTGATGATCTTGAAATAGCCGCCGCCGGCCAGCTTCTTGAACTTCACCAGCGCGAAGTCGGGCTCGATGCCGGTGGTGTCGCAATCCATGACCAGGCCGATCGTGCCGGTCGGCGCGATGACGGTCGCCTGTGCATTGCGGTAGCCATGCTCCTCGCCGAGCTCGATGGCGCGGTCCCAGGCAGCCTTGGCGTGGGTCGCAAGGTCCTGCTGCTTCAGGTCGGAAGCGACCAGCGGCACGGGATTGACGGCAAGCTTCTCGTAGCCCTGCTTCTCGCCATAGGCGGCACGGCGATGGTTGCGCATGACCCGCAGCATGTTCTGCGCATTGCGGTCGTAGTCGGCGAAGGCGCCGAGTTCGCCGGCCATCTCGGCCGAGGTGGCATAGGCGACACCGGTCATGATTGCGGTGAGTGCGGCGCAGATGGCGCGGCCTTCATCGGAATCGTAGGGAATGCCCGACGTCATCAGCAGGCCGCCAATATTCGCATAGCCGAGGCCGAGCGTGCGGTATTCGTAGGACTGCTTGGCGATCTCCTTCGACGGGAACTGCGCCATCATGACCGAGATTTCGAGAACGATGGTCCACAGCCGCACGGTGTGCTCGTAGGCTGCGATGTCGATCGTGCCGTCGGCGTTGCGGTAGGGCAGCAGATTGATCGAGGCGAGATTGCAGGCCGTGTCGTCGAGGAACATGTATTCGGAGCACGGGTTGGACGCCCGGATCGCACCGGCCGATGCGCAGGTGTGCCAGTCGTTCATCGTCGTGTTGAAATGCAGGCCGGGATCCGCGGACGCCCAGGCGGCATAGCCGATCTTTTCCCAGAGGTCGCGAGCCTTCAGCGTCTTCAGCACCTTGCCGTCCTTGCGGGCGGTCAGGTGCCAGTCGGCATCGTCCTCGACGGCGCGCAGGAAATTGTCCTTCAGCGACACCGAATTGTTGGAGTTCTGGCCCGAAACCGTGAGGTAGGCATCCGAATCCCAGTCTGTGTCGTAGGTCTTGAACGACATCGAGCTATAGCCCTGCTTGGCGAACTGGATGACGCGGTAGATGTAGTTCTCCGGCACGGCGGATTTCTTGGCCGCCTTGATCTCGCGCTTCAGGGCGGAGTTGATCGACGGATCGAAGCAGTCGTCGCCATTGCCTTCGCAGTTGACGCAGGCCTTCATGATCGCTTCGAGATGCTTCTTGACGATCTTCGAGCCAGTCACCAGCGAGGCGACCTTCTGCTCTTCATTGACCTTCCAGTCGATGAATTCCTCGATATCGGGGTGGTCGGCGTCGACGATGACCATTTTGGCGGCGCGGCGCGTGGTGCCGCCCGACTTGATGGCGCCCGCCGCACGGTCGCCGATCTTGAGGAAGCTCATCAGGCCCGACGAGCGGCCGCCGCCCGACAGCTTTTCGCCTTCGCCGCGCAGCAGCGAGAAGTTGGAGCCGGTGCCGGAGCCGTATTTGAACAGGCGCGCTTCACGCACCCACAGGTCCATGATGCCGCCCTCGTTGACGAGATCGTCCTGCACGCCCTGGATGAAGCAGGCATGCGGCTGCGGATGCTCGTAGGAGGATTTCGACTTGGTCAGCTTGCCGGTGAACGGGTCGACATAGAAGTGGCCCTGGCTCGGGCCGTCGATGCCATAGGCCCAGTGCAGGCCGGTGTTGAACCATTGCGGCGAGTTCGGCGCGACGCGCTGGGTGGCCAGCATATAGGCAAGCTCGTCGCGGAAGGCGCGCGCGTCTTCCTCCGACCCCTTGAAGTAGCCGCCCTTCCAGCCCCAGTAAGTCCAGGTGCCGGCAAGCCGGTCGAAGACCTGACGTGCGTCGATCTCGGAACCGTAGCGCTCGGCTTCCGGCAGCTTCGCCAGTTCCGCCTCATCGGCGACGGAGCGCCACAGGAAGGAGGGGACGTCGTTCTCTTCGATCTTCTTCAGGCGCGCCGGCACACCGGCCTTGCGGAAATATTTCTGCGCCAGGATATCGGCTGCGACCTGGGAGAACTGCGCCGGCACGTCGATATTGTCCAAGCGGAACACCACCGAACCATCCGGATTCTTAATCTCCGAAAGCGCCTTGCGGAATTCGATCTCCGCATAGGCAGATTGTCCTGGCTTGGTGAAACGACGCTCGATGCGCATTGGTCCGGTCCCTTTTGTCTATATATAGCGCTTTCCTCCAGGGATTTCTGCCCCCGATGCGAAACGCGCATGTCCGCCGTCTGCCGGGCGTTCGAAAACGGCCGGCTCTCCATTTTCGCGGTCTCCGCCGGCCCTGCTGGTCAAACTCCTTGCGAAGCGCCTGCCCAACGCGCCGACGAACCCGCGGGTCCCTCAAAACTGATTTTTTCCGATTCCCTCGGTCGAGGGAAATTCACACTATCTAGCGTCGAACCTACCTGCAAACACTAAATATAGTATTAACAGACAATTTATTCAAGCCCGACAATTGTCCCTATCGTCCCCAACCGCCCCACAATCCCAACGCTTCCGCCGGCCTCGTAAACAGGCGGAAATGCGAGCAAAAACGCACATAATCCGGGAAAAAAGACCGGGCTCAGAACTTTCCGGTCGCACTCTCAACAGGAGCACATGGCCTATAAAAGGCGACTCGTTTTGCGCCGTCAAGGATTCGTTTGCGTAGCTTTTGTGACCCCAACATCTTGTGTGTCACATATGTGGATAACGGGGATAGAATGCAGGCGCGGATCACGATTTTCCGCGCGCAAGCTTGCCCGGGCGTCAGCCGTAATGCAGCCGGGGCTTTGGCTCGGTGCCGGTGAACTGCACCCCGATACGGTCGTTGCGACGCCAGCGGACCTCGCACCGATAGGCAATGCCGTCGAGCGGCACATAGAGAAGGAACCGATCTGGGACCCGGGCTTCGAGCGGTATCTTCAGTTCGGCGCCGCCTTCGTGCTGGTTGCGCAGCGTGCAACCGACTTCCGAATTCGAAATTCCGGTGATGATCGACCCACCCTTGAGCACGCGCGGACGATGCTCGCGCTGGGGGTCGTCGGACTCGTTTGGAATTGGATTTGCGGGATTCGCCATCGATCAAAAATACCAGAGCTGCCGAATCCTACCCTTGATTCCTTAGCAAAGCATTCATGTCGAAGCGCGGCAACGCGTGTCTAAAGCGTGTCGCGCTTGAACGGATTCAAGCGACCCGCTTTAGGTCCTTGCTTTTATGCATGTCGTTCTCCCAAAACCGAGGTCACTTTTGGGCGACATGCATTAGCCTTTGCAAGCCAGTCCCGTTTTGCAAAGAGAGCGGTGTGGCCGCCCGTCAGGAGAAGCTGTGCGGGTCGGCGCAGAAATAGGCGATGATCTGGCAAAGGTCGGGTTCGTTGACCATGCGCACCGCTTCGCTCGCACGGACCCATTTGCGGGTGCGTGAGTGTTTTTCCTTCCAGCGGTCCGCGACTTTGTCGACATGCAGTGGAAACACCAGGACCTCGCACGGCACTTCTTCGCCGGAAGCCAGGACCTTGGCGTAGAAGTAACGGCCGGCTTCAAGATGAGAGACACGGCCGCGCAGCCCGGCCTCCTCGCCGGCTTCGCGCGCCGCGGCCTCGCAGAGCGGCTCCCTGGCCTCTGGCCAGCCCTTGGGCAAAACCCAGCGGCCAGTATCGCGGCTGGTGATCAGCATGATTTCGACGCCGTCTCCCGCGTCGCGCCAGGGCAGGGCGGCAACCTGCAGGCGGCACGGCGCCGTGCCGAAGAGCCGTCGGACCCTTTCGGCCAGATGATTGTGTGTCGTTGGCCTCGTCAACATCGAAGAAGCTAGCCCCAGCCTCCGGAATCGTTTGCCGTCTCACGAATCTTACGGCTAATTGTCGGCAATAAAAGTAAAAAATTTCATTCGCCTGGCCGATTTCCGCCAATAGACGTCGATTTCGCTAAATATCCGGCCCTGCCGGACCTGTTTGCGAAAGCAATCATGCCCGGGTGCAAGCTGCTGGTCTGTAACAGGCAGGTAGTTGCGAATCAGCCGGCGTGGTCGTCGGCGATCGGCTTCTGGTAGGTGAAGCCCATGTCCCACGGGAAATAGATCCAGGTGTCCTGGCTGACTTCGGTGACGAAAGTATCGACCAGCGGCCGGCCTTTCGGCTTGGCATAGACGGTGGCGAAATGCGCCTTGGGCATCATCGCGCGCACGATGCCGGCCGTCTTGCCGGTGTCGGTCAGGTCGTCGATGATCAGCACGCCGGCGCCGTCGTCGGCGAGCAGGGCAGGGGTGATCTCCTTGAGGACCTGCAACTGCCCCTGGCTGGTATAGTCGTGATAGGAGGCGACGCAGACCGTCTCGATGACGCGGATGCCGAGTTCACGCGAGATGATCGCCGCGGGGACCAGCCCGCCTCGCGTAATGCAGACGATCGCTTTCCATTGTCCCTTGTTGGCGCCGGCAAGCCGCCAGGCGAGCGCCCGGGCGTCGCGATGGAATTGGTCCCAGGAGACCGGAAAGGCTTTTTCGGGAAGGGACATGTCGCGCACTCCACAGCACGCGGGGATCGCGCGCAGGAAAACAGGGGAATGCGCGCGGAATTAGCTGGAAAGCCCCCATCTTGGCAAGAGCAAGGGCCTTGGCAAAGGCAAGGGCCAGCGATCGCTGTGGACCTACCGCGACAGGAAGGCTGCCACCGGCGCAGTGCGCAGCACGCTGCGCGTCACGCCGCCGAACAGAAGCTGACGCAGCCATGAATGGCTGTAGGCGCCGAGCACCAGCAGATCGGCGCCGGTTTCCGCGATTCTGGTCTGGATGATGTCATCGACCGAATTGCCGCCCGACTGCTGCACCGAGACGCTGACGGTGGCGCCGTGGCGCGACAGCGCCGACGCGATTTCGGCGCCGGCGGCCTCCGGGCTGTCGTCGAGCGTTTCAGGAGGGTCGATAACCAATATGTCAGTCTTCTCGGCTTCGATGATGAAGGGCAGCGCGTCGAAGGCGGCCCGCGCCGCTTCCTTGCTGCCGTTCCAGGCGAGCAAGACGCGTTTGAAGGTGGTGATCAGCGGACCCTCGTGCGGCACCACCAGCACCGGCCGGCCGGCATCGTAGACCAGCGTGTCCACGTCCGCGCTGGAATCGCCGCCCGTTTCGCGCTGCGCCGCTATGATCAGGTCGGCGGCCCGCACGCTCGAAATCCCGGTCAGCGCGCTGTCACCCGAAAAGCTCTCAAGGCTTCGCCACTCGAAGGAAAGACCGGAATCCTCGATATGTCTGAGAAACAGCGCCTTTAATTTCTCGGCCCGTTCCCGGT
>NZ_RZQI01000282.1:0-6586 GCF_003998335.1 Mesorhizobium sp. M7A.F.Ca.CA.002.05.1.1
GATAGGCGCCGAGCCGCATCGTGCCGCCGAGATCGCCGGTTTCGCGGCGCTTCTCCAGCATGTTGCCTTTCAGCCATTCGGTCATCAGGCCGACCACCGGTTCCTCGGTCGGACCAAACTCGGTCGAAGACGCATGTTCGACGCCGGCCAGCGACCGCGCTGCCTCGATGCAGGCCATCTGCATGCCGAAGCAGATGCCGAAATACGGCACCTTGCGCTCACGCGCGAACTTCGCCGCCAGGATCTTGCCTTCCGCACCGCGCTCGCCAAAGCCGCCTGGGACCAGGATGCCATGCACCTTTTCCAGCCAGGGCGTCGGATCCTCTTTTTCGAAGATCTCCGATTCGATCCAGTCGAGCTTGACCTTGACGTGGTTGGCAAGGCCGCCATGCGAGAGCGCCTCGATCAGAGATTTGTAGGCGTCCTTGAGGCCGGTATATTTGCCGACAACGGCGATGGTGACCTCGCCTTCAGGATTGTGGATGCGGTTGGACACCGCCTGCCACGGCTCCATGCGCGGCTTCGGCGCCGGATCGATGCCGAAGGCGGCCAGCACTTCCGAATCGAGCCCTTCCCTATGGTATGCCATCGGCACATCGTAGATATGCGGCACGTCGAGCGCCTGAATCACGGCACTTTCGCGCACATTGCAAAACAGCGACAGTTTCCTGCGCTCTTCCTTGGGAATGGCGCGGTCGGCACGGACCAGCAGGATATCGGGCGCGATGCCGATGCCGCGCAGCTCCTTGACCGAATGCTGAGTCGGCTTGGTCTTCAGCTCGCCTGCCGTCGGGATGTAGGGCATCAGCGTCAGATGGACGTAGACGGCGTTGTTGCGCGGCAGGTCGTTGCCGAGCTGACGAATAGCTTCCAGGAATGGCATCGCCTCGATGTCGCCGACCGTGCCGCCGATCTCGCACAACACGAAATCATAATCGTCATTGCCGTTGAGAACGAAATTTTTGATCTCATCGGTGACGTGCGGGATGACCTGCACGGTTGCGCCGAGATAGTCGCCGCGCCGCTCGCGCTCGATGATGTTCTTGTAGATGCGGCCGGTGGTGATGTTGTCCTGCTGGTTGGCGGAGCGGCCTGTGAAGCGCTCGTAATGGCCAAGATCGAGATCGGTTTCCGCACCATCGTCGGTGACGAAGACTTCGCCATGCTGGTACGGCGACATCGTGCCTGGATCGACATTCAGGTAGGGATCGAGTTTTTTGATGCGTGCGCGATAGCCTCGCGCCTGCAGGAGAGCCCCAAGGGCCGCTGCGGCAATGCCTTTTCCAAGTGAGGAAACCACGCCGCCTGTGATGAATACATATCGCGCCATGGGAGTCATCGCTTAACGCGGCCGGATTGATTCCGCCAGAGAAAAAACCGCCGCGAAGCTTTTTTCCCAAGAAGGCGCTTGGATCGTGAACAAGGCAAAACAAAAGGGCCGGCTGAGCCGGCCCTTTCGGCAGGATGACGAAAACGTCAGATGATGACGACCTTGGTGCCAACCCTGACGCGGCTGTAAAGGTCCATGACGTGCTCGTTGATCATGCGGAAGCAACCATTCGAAGCGCTGGTTCCGATCGACTGCGGCGCAATGGTGCCGTGGATGCGCAGATGCGTGTCCTTCTTGCCGTCATAGAGATAGATGGCGCGCGCGCCGAGCGGATTCTGGCCACCGCCGGGCATACCGTCCTTATACTGGCCGTAATGCTTCGGCTCGCGCTTCTGCATGTCCAGCGTCGGGATCCAGCGCGGCCATTCCTGCTTGTCACCGACTGCAACCGTACCCTTGAACTGCAGGCCGTCGCGGCCGACCGCGATGGCGTAGCGGCGCGCGGTGGAGGACGATTCGACGAGGTAGAGGCGGCGCGCGCTGGTGTCGATAACGATGGTGCCGGCAGCGTAACCGCTGAATTCCACGTCCTGCGGCACGAATTCCGGCTTCACCTTGAACTGCTTCTTGGCTTCCCTCTTGGCGAGAGCCTGGTCGAGAGCCCGTGTCTCGGGAAGATATGAAATCGACGAAGAGGAAGAGCTACCGCCGAAGAGACCGGCGAACAAACCGCCGCTGCTCGGCTGCTTCTGGCCGATGACCTCGCTACGCAACTCGCCATTGTTGCCGGTCAGGGCGATGTTCATCGCCTCTGCCGGAAGCGGCTCGGCCGACTGGATCGGCGCGATCGGTTCGATTGGTTCGATGATCTTGGCAACCAGCTTCTTGGCTGGCTTGGCATCGGCCACCTGGGTTGCCTGCGCGCCCTTGCCCTTCTTGGCCAGGAACGCCTGCCGTTCAGCGTCGGCCTTGGCCTTGGCCGCCTCGCGCATCGCCAGTTTCCTGGCTTCGAGCGCCTTGGCTTTGGCGGCTTCCTTGTCGGCAACGATCTTGGCCTCGATCTTCTTGATCTGGGCGAGGTCGTCGGGCGTCGGGTTTTTCTTCTTCTTGAGAAGCTTCAATTGCGACGCATCACTCTTGACGGCGACGTTGATTGCAGAAGTTGTTTCAGCCGAAGGCTGTGCGGCCATATTTGCCGGCACGCCGGCGGAGGCTGGGGAACTCATGCCGAGTGCGGCGCAAAGTCCCAGGAAAATGAAGCTGCGAAGCTGCATGGCGAAGATCCGATCGTTCTATGCTTGTTGCCCACGGCGTCGCCCAGCGCCCCCCAAGGGCGCCGGAAATGCCGCGCGCAATCTATAGTCGAATAAGCGCGGCTGCCTCAAGCGCGAGGCCCCGCCTCACCCTGTCGAATCTTCGTGATCTTGCTGCATTTGCCGCGACTGTGTTCAAACGACCACAGATCGCGGTTTCAAGCGTGGAAGACTATTGGTTCGGGACCTGCGGGGTCGCCGGTGCGGCGGGAGCCGTGCCGTTGGTCGCCGGCGGCGTCGAACCGGCGGCAGGCGCCGTGGCCGGGGCAGTCGCTGGAGCCGCAGCGTCGTTGCCGGAAGGCGGCGTCGGCGTGGTGCTGCCGGCGGGCGCCGGGGTGGTCGTGCCGGGCAACTGGTTGAGCACGCCTTTGCCCGCACCGTCCGACGTCGCCGGCACGCGGTCGAGGATGTCGATCGGCTTCTCGCCGTAGCGGGCGACGATCGACAGTGTCAGTGACGTGGCGAAGAAGGCGGCCGCCAGGATCGCCGTCGCACGCGTCAGGGCATTGGCAGCACCACGCGCGGTCATGAAGCCGGATCCGCCACCGATGCCGAGGCCGCCGCCTTCGGAACGCTGCAGCAGCACCACGCCGACAAGGGCGAGCACGACCATGAGATGGATGACGATCAGTACGGTTTCCATAGTTTATCCTGGCAAGGCCTTGCCCGGCCGCGGACACGACCGGTGAATTGGAGGCGGCTCAATACAATGCTTTGACGGCATTTCCAAGCCCGTGGCCGGAATATGGGAAGCAACCCGTCCTTTGCAACGATTTCGTGCACCGGAAGCCCTGTCCGGCGGAGCGAATGTCTTCAGGCAATATTGCGATAAGCCTCGGCGATGCCGAGAAAATCCGCCGCTTTCAGGCTGGCGCCGCCGACCAGCGCGCCGTCGACATTCCTGACGCCGAGCAGTTCGACCGCGTTGGAGGGCTTGACCGAGCCGCCGTAGAGAATGCGCATCTTCGCCGCGACGCCGCCGAGCTTTTCCGACAGCTTTTCGCGGATATGTGCATGTGCTGCCGCCACATCGCCGGCCGTCGGCGTCAGGCCGGTGCCGATCGCCCATACCGGCTCATAGGCAATGATGGTGTTGGATGGGGTGGCGCTTGACGGGACCGAACCATCGACCTGCCGCGACAGCACGTCCAGCGTGGCGCCCGCTTCACGCTGTTCATGCGTTTCGCCGACGCAAATGATGGCAACAAGCCCGGCACGCCATGCGGCGGATGCCTTGGCCTGGACAGTGGCGTCATCCTCGCCGCGTTGCTCGCGGCATTCGGAATGGCCGACGATGACATGGCTCGCACCGGCATCCCTGAGCATTTCCGCCGAGATGCAGCCGGTGTAGGCGCCGCTCTCCTTGGTATGGCAATCCTCACCGCCGGCATGCACCGGCGTGCGTGACAGGATCTCCGCGGCGTGAGCAAGCAGGGTTGCGGGAACGCAAACCAGCGCTTCGGTCTCCGCGTCAAGTCCGCTCATGAAACCGTTGCCGATCATCCGGAGCTCGTTGAGCGAGGCGCTGGTGCCGTTCATTTTCCAGTTGCCGGCGACGAGCGGGCGAATTCCTGGCGTCATGGGTTTGCTTCTCCGGATGATATCGGGGCTCTGGCCCTCACTACCAAAATCAGGCCACAAAGCAATCGACAGTGGGCCGGAAGGGCGCTATTGCGCTTGTTTCAGACTCGGCGCGTGCGAAAATGCGCATAAATCGGAAGTAAAAATGCTTGGTATATTGAGAAACGCGGCAGGCACCTGGGTCGCGAAGGGGCTGTTGGTGCTGCTGGTGCTCAGCTTTTTGGTCTGGGGCGTTTCCGGGCAGCTGATGAGCGGTCTTGCCGGCCACGATTCGGTGATAACCGCCGGCGGCACCAAAGTATCGATCAACGAATACCGTCTCGCCTACGATCGCCAGCTCGCCGTCATGTCGCAACAGTTCGGCCAACGTCTCAGCCACGAACAGGCAAAGGCGCTCGGCGTCGACAACCAGGTGTTGGCTCAGCTCGTCTCTGGTGCCGTTCTCGACGAACAGGCCCGCAAGCTGGGCCTCGGACTTTCCAAGGATCGGCTGGCCGAGTTGACACGCGAGGACCCAGCCTTCAAGGGCCCGGGCGGCCAGTTCGACCGCAGAACGTTCGAATATATGCTGCAGCAGATCGGCATGCGGCCCGAGGACTATTTGAAGAACCGTGCCCAGGTGGCCGTGCGCCAGCAAATTGTCGAGGCGGTCTCGGATGGCCTCAAGGCTCCGGACACTTTCTTCAAGGCGGTTGCGCTCTATCGCGGCGAAGACCGCACCATCGACTATTTGACGCTGCCCAAGGCACTGGTCGAGCCGATCGCGGCGCCGTCCGATAGCGTGCTCTCGGCCTATTTCGAAGCCAACAAGAAGACATATGCGGCACCCGAATACCGCAAATTTTCCTATGTCCGCCTCGAACCCGTTGACATCATGGATACGACCGCCGTCACCGACAGCCAGGTCAGCGACGACTACAACAAGAACAAGGCGCGTTACACCACGCCGGAACTGCGCACCGTCGAGCAGCTCGTGTTCAAGACGCCGGATGCGGCCAAGGCCGCACTCGATTCGCTCAAGGCCGGCGCCACTTTCGACAAGCTTGTCACGGCCGAAGGCAAGACGCCGGCCGATACGTTGCTCGGCACGCTTGCCAAGGACAAGATCGCCGACAAGGCGGTCGCCGACGCGGCCTTTTCGCTCAACGCCAATGAAGTCAGTCAGGTCGTGCAAGGCGCCTTCGGTCCGGTGCTGCTGCGCGTCACCGAGATCAAGCCCGAGGTGGTGAAGCCACTGGCCGAGGTGTCCGATCAGATCCGCAAGGATCTGGCGCTGGGCGAGGCAAGTCGCATCCTACTGGACGTGCGCGACAATTACGATGACACCCGCGCCGCCGGCAGTTCGCTGGCGGAGGCCGCGGCCAAGCTGAAGCTTAAGGTCGTCACCATCGACGCCATCGATCGCAGTGGACTGCGGCCAGATGCAAGCATCGTCAAGGACCTGCCGCAATCGCCGGAGCTGATCAAAGCCGTCTTCGACGCCGAACCCAACACGGAAAACGATGCCTTGACCACAGCCGACAACGGCTTCGTCTTCTATGAGGTGGCGTCCGTCACGCCGGCTCGCGACCGCACGCTGGATGAGGTTCGTCAGAAAGTCGTCGCCGACTGGACGGCGGCGGAAATAAGCAAGCGGCTGGCCGCCAAGGCTGACGAACTGGAAAAGCGGCTCAAGGCCGGCGCAACGCTCGATGTCATCGCCAGCGAACTGAAGCTCGAAAAGCAGACCAAGCGCGGTGTCAAGCGTGAGGCTGACGATGTCGACTTCGGTAAGGAGGGTGCGGCAGCGATGTTCGGTGTCGGCGAAGGCGGCACCGGCTTGGTCCCCTCACCCACCGGAGACGGGCAGATCCTGTACAAGGTCGCCGAAGTGTTCGAGCCCGCCGGAGCCGATGCCAGTTCGGTGCCGGACGACGCGCAGAAATCCTTCACCTCCGGCATGTCGGATGACCTGCTCGACCAGTTGGTGGCGCAGTTGCAGACGCAGTACGACGTTCGCATCGACCAGGCCGCCGTCGCCCAAGCCTCGACAAGATGAGCGCGCTGAAAACCCATATCGCCAAGATCGCGACCGGTAGCGCGCTTTCCTTCGAGGAAGCGCGCGAGGCCTTCGACATCATCATGTCGGGTGACGCGACCCCCGGCCAGATCGGCGGTTTCCTGATGGCGCTGCGTGTGCGCGGCGAGACGGTGAGCGAGATTTCAGGCGCCGTCGCAACCATGCGGGGCAAGATGCTGCACGTCGACGCGCCCACCGACGCCATCGACATCGTCGGCACCGGCGGCGACAATTCTCACAGCGTCAACATTTCGACGGCATCGGCCTTCGTCGTTGCCGGCAGCGGCGTGCCGGTTGCCAAAC